>NZ_CP150239.1:112500-217500 GCF_037975215.1 Solibacillus sp. FSL R5-0449 | reverse complement strand
GTACTATATAATAAATGTGAAAGGAGTGGGTGATATATTATGCAACAAACTTTTATTAATTATGTGAAGAAAATGCAAAACTATTCAGAGGCGCTTTCCGTTATTTATTGGGATATGCGTACAGGGGCTCCTCGAAAAGGGTTGGAGCAACGTGCGGAAGTAATCGGAACATTGTCCGCAGAATTATTTGCTCTTCAAACGAGTGACGAACTGGGAAAATTGCTGTCTGAGCTTCAAAATGAGAAATTGGACTTTGTGACGCAACGTCTGTATGAAGAAGTTAAGAAAGAATATGACGAGTCTAAAAAGATACCAGCTGAAGAATTTAAAGCTTATACGATTTTAAAAGCAAAATCGGAAGCAGCTTGGGAAGAGGCAAAAGAAAAGTCGGATTTTCAGATTTTCCTGCCGTACTTAAAAGAAGTAATCGATTATCAGAAGCGGTTTGTTCAGTACTGGGGTATTAAAAATGGTTCTGCCTATAATACATTATTGGATAAATATGAACCGAATATGACGACGGATACGCTTGACGAGTTATTCGGTGAGCTGAAGGCAACAATCGTTCCTTTAGTAAAGGCTATCGGTGAATCAAAAAACAAACCGGATACTTCTCTATTATTTAAACACTTCCCGAAAAGCGGACAACATGCTGCTTCACTGGAATTATTGAAACAGCTTGGCTACGACTTTGAAGCTGGCCGTTTAGATGAAACGGTCCATCCTTTCATGATCGGTTTAAACAGCGGAGATATTCGGATTACGACAAAGTATGATGAAAATGATTTCCGTTCTGCTGTTTTTGGCACAATTCATGAATGCGGACATGCTTTATATGAACAAAATATTGATGCTTCATTAAACGGCCTGCCATTATCTACAGGTGCTTCAATGGGAATTCATGAATCTCAATCACTGTTTTATGAAAATATTATTGGACGGAACGAAAGCTTCTGGAAACATCATTACGCTATTTTACAAAAGCATTCTCCGGAACAATTTGGGGACGTACCTGCTGATGAATTTTTAAAAGCGATCAATTTCTCAGAGCCTTCGTTAATACGGATTGAGGCAGACGAGCTTACTTACCCGCTTCATATTATGATTCGCTATGAAATTGAGCGAGAGATTTTCAATGGGGACTTACAGGCGGAAGACTTACCGCGCGTTTGGAATGAAAAATACGAAGAATATTTAGGGATACGTCCACAAAATGATGCAGAAGGTGTACTGCAAGATATGCACTGGAGTGACGGCAGCTTTGGCTACTTCCCAAGCTACGCGCTGGGCTTCATGTATGCTGCGCAATGGAAACATGCAATGGATCAGGACATTCCAAACTTCGATGAGCTTTGCGAACGCGGAGAATTAGCTCCTATTAAAGATTGGCTAACAGATAAAGTCCATCAGTTCGGTGCATTGAAAAAGCCGAATGAGTTAATTATGGAAGGTACCGGTGAACCGCTTTCCGCAAAATACTTGGCCGACTACTTACAGGAAAAATATACAAAGCTTTATAATCTGTAGTTTTATAAGCGAACCTTTTCTTATAAAGGTTTGCTTTTTCCATAAAAAAACCCGCTACATTTAATATGCAACGGGTGATTACGGACTTATGAAAATATTTTTTGCAGCAGTTGATATCCTAAACCTTTAAATGCGATATCTAAAGCTGAAGCTATCACAATCACTACAACTACTCCTATATAAAGCATCTTTTTCCCTTTCATAAATGCCTCCTGATTCTTTGATTGATAAGATTCCCTGTTCTCTGTACTGCTTTGTTTAAGCTATATACAATTCTTTGTTTCTTCGCGTCTCTCTTAGGACAATACACTGATTTTACCATAGCATTTGCATATTTTCCCTCTTCATTAAATTTATTCGTCATTAATAGAAAGCATAGTAAAAGGCGTCTCCCCGGTAATGAGAAGGCGCCTAATCTTATTTTAACTTTTCAATAAAGTGCTTTAACAATCGTGCGGTTAAACCCCAAATTGTGTACTTTCCATATTCATAAAACCATTCTTCCATCCGGCTTGAACGCCATTCGTAATTTTCGCCGTTCGCAATTTTATCATACGGAAAATCAATCGGAGGCTTCGGTTCAACCGGAACATAATGCACATACGGCTCATGCGTCAGCAACCAGTTTAACGGGACTGTAAACAGTTCTTCGACTTCATCCTTATTAAATGTATTCAGTTCCGACTGCTCGATGATCCCGATGAACGGATAGACAACAAAAGCCGGTGATATAACAAATGGACTGAGATTGCCTATTAGTTCAATCGACTGTTGATCGATACCGAGCTCTTCATGTGTTTCACGAAGCGCTGCAGCGAGCGGCGATTCATCTGTCTCATCAATTTTTCCGCCCGGAAAGCTAATATCGCCAGGTTGTTTGCGCATTGTTAACGCACGCACCTCAAACAAAATATGCCACTCGCCCTGTTTTTTTACAAGCGGGATGAGCACGGCCGACCGAAAAGCAGTGTCTTCCCCTAAAAACAGAGGCTGCGGTTTTGCAAGCTGTCCTTTCAGATGATTTAAATCCATAACATTCTCCACCTTACTAAATAGTTATCTTTATCGTACCATGACCGCCTTGCATGGTGAAATGGAAATATGGAAGTAACACCTCTCACCCCTTTACTGCATACGATACAACAACACTATTAGAGAAAAGGATGACCAAATGAAATGGCTTAGAACCGCCCTTTTCGTTGGGCTTTTATTGTTGTTGGTCGGCTGTGGACAGAAGGATTTACAGGAAGTAAAAGTAGGCGAAGTAACCCGTTCTATTTTCTACGCTCCTCTTTATGCAGCGATTGAAGAAGGCTTTTTTGAAGATGAAGGTTTATCGATTCAACTGTCAACGATCCCTGGCGGAGACAAAACGATGACCGCGCTTTTATCGGACGGCATTGATATTGCCTTAATTGGAGCTGAAACGTCGGTTTATGTATCAGGTCAAAATCCAAACGATAAAGTAATCAACTTTGCACAGCTAACACAAACAGACGGAACATTTTTAGTTGCGCGTGATCAGAATATCGACTTTAGCTGGGATGGTTTAAAAGGCAGTACATTTTTAGGTCAGCGTGTTGGCGGGATGCCGCAAATGGCCGGCGAATTTGTGCTGAAAAAACAAGGGATTGACCCGCATAATGATTTAACTTTGATTCAAAATATTGATTTTGCTAATATTGCGAACGCCTTTGCTTCAGGGTACAAAAAACACTACCTATAAGCACACCAACCAATTTCAAGGAATTTTTGATATTAAAATCGGAATAATGTTAGTAAATCTGTTTCACCTTACATACAAGCCCTTTGACATCAAGGGTTTGACAGGGGTATCACATCCTTCCTGGCGTAAGGTGAAAGTGTGTATTATCTACCATGATATGTTCCAAAAGTGAAATAAATCAAGGTGTTTGGAAATCGCAGCTGTAACATATTGAATGACAATTTATCATTTTCCATATAATTGCGTTAGCAAAATGTTAGCATATATTCACATACTCTACCTCTGCGGAGTGTATGTGGCAACACATGGTGCTGGTGGGTTTACCCCTTTATTTATAATATACTTATCATTTTGATTAAAATATAATAGATACCAATTAAAAATAATCAATACAAGTGTACACTAAAAAACTAACGCTACTTATTAGACCTATGATATAAAATACGAAGAATGTCGTTGCTGTATATCCTTCACTCTTAGTAAAAGGTTTATATCCGCCATTTTTCAAATCGTAATTAATTGCTACCCATTCTAAATCATATAAGGATACCGGCAATTTCTTTTCAATCGCACTAATAACACTTATCTTACTCCGATTTAATTTACCATAAGAATTCAGTACATTTTTCCACGCTAAGCTATTTATAACACCTAAAGAGCTTATAATGAATCCAATTATCCCTATCATTATCCCCTTTAAATCCATAAGTGTAACTAAAGTTGTGAACAATGTTGCCATTAATGTATTGGCCGTAATATAAAAGCTATTTATTGCTTGCCGACGCTGCATTAAAGATTCCGAAGTTTGAATGAAAATTTTATATTGCTCTAACAATAATTCTGGATTTTTTTTATGAATATTTTCTTTAATTACTCTTAATTCATCAAATTCAAACTGTTCGATTACTTCATTTATTTCGTGTAAATCTTTTTTGATATCTGCTTCCATTAACTGATTTAAATAGGGGTCTTTAATTTTAAATCGTTTTGAAATATCTTCAAAAGAATGAAAGTCATATAAAGTATCCAAAAATTCTTTTCTCGTTTTCCCTTGTTCTATAAACTTTTTAATCTTATGAATATCCCAAATACTACTTTGTATACAATGCTCTATATCAATTAATGCAAGTTTCCTCTCTAAATCCAAATCTAGAAAAACCTCATATATTTCCATTAAAAACTCTAATTTTAATCTACTTATATTTACGATAGGTTTTCCCAAGCTTTTTGCTTTTTTTAGTTCCCATAAAATATTTTTACTAATAGGAGCATTGTTGCTAATAAATATAATAATATGGCTGTCCTTAATAGCATTTTTAGCTAGATATTTCCAAGATAATAAGTTATCATTTTCTTTTAGATATTTAAGCTTTATTTTAGAGTTCACTTTTTTAAAAATAGCGCTTAATCTTTCATAAGATAGCTTTTCGCTATCTTTAAAATCATTAAAAGAATGTACTAAAAATATCTGCATTTCATTTCCCTTTCTTTTTCATCTCTAACAATTCCGTCAATATATTCATACTGTATATACCAGCATATTAGTGTGATATGAAATACTTGGTTAGTATTAATTCTTTTCCTCCCAAAATTCTTTAGGATCCTTACTTAATATAATTCCCACCGCTTTATTAAAACCAGATTTTGATGTTAATCCGGAAAAAGGTCCTTTTGCTTTCCAATCTTCGTATTTGATTGGACTTTTCAAAAGTATTTCTTGATAGCTCTCTAAAGTATTAACTCTATCTCTTTTGATACATTCCATCATAATTTGATGTAATGCATTAACCCCTGTGGTTTTTTGAATATAAAAATTACTATTAAATCTAGATTCATTATCGTCATTTGTAAAAGCCATAGGCCAATGTCGATATGTTATTTCCCATGCTCGCACTAAAAATTCAGTTAGTTCTATTGATATACTTTGAATTTGATCAATTGTGGGAGATATAAAAATTCTGTCATAGCCTTTAGCTTCTATAAACGTTTTAATTAATGGATTTAAAGAATTTTTAAATGCTGCTACTCCTATAATTCCAGAGTTCACATTTGATGTTACATCTACCTTAATTGCCCCAAACCATATATTCACAAGAGAAACATGCTTTAATTCATTAAGATTATATGCAACCTCTACGCCCACATGATCTAGTATCTCCTGCTGACTAATGCTTGGTAAATAGTGAAGTCTATAATTATATTCTGCCAATAACGTTAAATCTGTAGTTATTTTCTTAGCCTTAGAATTTATATCTGTAAAAACTTTAATCTCTTTAATACGGTCTATATCTTTATTTACTAAGATAATTATATTCAAACTATAATCTAATAAGTTACTATTTTTAGTAGCAGCCAATTCTAATGCTGCTAACCTATGTTGTCCATCAACAACACTAAACATAGGTTCTTCAGATTGTAATAACTGGCTAATTGGAAAATCGACTATTGATTCTTCTTGATTTATGTCAATGAATTGTTTTATAAATTCCTCACTAACTCCAAGTACAATAGCTGTAGGTAACGTAACTTCACCTGTTAGTAATTTTCTAGCCAAATCATAATAATGTTTTTTATCTAATTGTCTTTGATATCCTAAGGGGTTATCTTTATGATATATCAATGGTTTAGCAATTTCATTTACATGTTTAAACGGTAAAACAGTACTTAAATATAATTGATTTTCTTGAATATATTTAAACGCTTTAATCTCCAAAACCATCCACCTCCATTAAATTTGAAATTTTCTGTTCGAAACCTTTATGAATTTCTTTTAACCAACTTAACTTCTCAACATCATTACCTGCAATTTCTATTTCAACTTCTCTAAATAAATCTTCTAGCCGCTTTAATTCTCCTAATGTATCTATTACTAAGTTTAGTGTTTCACTTTTTAAAATTAATTCCCTTTCAAAACTAGCAAAGGCAAAGTTTAGAGTTAGATTTTCTAATAGTTTCCGATACTTTTCATTTTCCATATCTGAATCTTTATTTAATAACACTCCATAAACAGTAGCAAAATAATCACTGATTTTTTTATATGTATAATGATTTAGGTAAACTTCAACGTTCGGACAAGAATTTAAAATTCCGTATATGACCTCACTCATTCCTATTATGTAATCATCATTTTTCACAAAATGTCTGACTAAATATTCTATATAAAGGTCTATATATTCTTTTAAATTAAGGTCTTGGCTACAATTTTGATTTTGCTGGTTTTTAAAACTTTGGAAAACTATCTCGTTAACAAGGGTATCATAATTTTTTCTATGAAAGTCAGTATAAACTTTAGATATACCTTCTAATTCACCTTTTATAATTGTAGGATTCACAACGTATTCTTTGGATATTTTCTCTCTTTCACAACTATATGAATCCGCCATGTAATTATAAAAATCTACATGTCTGCTAAAATCAAAAGAAAATTCCACTTTAAACAATTCCTTTATGAAATCTTGATATTCTTCATTTAATTTTCGTAAAAGTATTATTTTATGTTCTTCTTCTTGAAAGTCTAACTTAGAGTTCCTAATAGAAAATAGTAATCCATCCACCTCATGTAATAATTTACCAACCTTATTCATAGTGCTTTGTACTGATTTTCTTACAGGTGTAATATCATAATCTTTATAAAACATTTCATGATCCATATCTGCCCAGGCAGATTCAATTTGGCTTTTTATTTGTAATTCGAAGTTGTATTTATTTTTATATCTACCTTTAATGTTATATATATCCATACCATTCTTCATTGGTTTAGGTTGTTTATGAAAGTCTTTAAACTCTATATCATTACTTTTTAATAGATTTAAATTTCTATTTAGTAATTCATAAATTTTTTCACTATCATTTTTGACTTGTGTTAAAATTTTAATCCCTATTAAATCATCCATTTCCAATAAATACTCTTCTATTAATTGCTTTCTTTTTTTAGGTTCTTGTCCTTCAAGCATTTCAGCTATTTCCCAAATTAGATTTTTCCTGAAAAATTTTTCTTCTAGGCTCCGACTTTTCTTAATTCTAATTATAAAATCATAATAAGTTCCTGAATGAACATTATTTGAATACACCAACTCACTCTGGACTTGATTATCTAAAATTACTTTCTTTAAATGTAACTTTATTTCTTCTTTCGCAATTATTAAAAGGTTCTCTCGAAATTCATCATTGTATATATCTAATATTTCTCTAGTTTTTTCTTCACATACTATTTGCACTATACATCCTCCTTTATTTCTCCTAATAATGATTGTTATTCTTGATAATTGCTAGGTCTAGTAACAGAGATTAAACGCTCGATTTAGAGTATCATGCTTGTCACTACGGATAAAGCCGGGGTTTTTCAACTAAAAAACATAGTATGTTAAGTAGTTCATGGATTAATTAATAAATGGTCCAATACTCGGTTGCGATATACTGTTAACTATTTAATCTTTCTTTTTTTGTGTTTTTACAACTATATATATTCAATTAGCGGAGTGGCTATCATCTGTTTAAGATACCTTCTTATATCTCGCGCATTATTTATAACAGATAAGTGTTGTTTTAATAAGTCTGGAATATTACTTTTTGAAATAATTTCAATTTCTTCTTCTGAATATTTATTAATTTCTTCACCATATATTCTATCAATTAATTTTTCTTTTATAATATCAGGGAATTGTTGGAATCCTATAAAGGAATCAAATCGAGAAAATATAGCTTCTCCAAGATTTTTTCTTATATCAGCTTCTGATACGTAATTTGAAGTACACAAAATAATTGCATTTTGTAAGTTAACCTTATAATACTTATCCTCATAAATACCTTCATCAAATACTTGATAAAAAGCACTAAAGAAAACCTTATTACACTTATCAAATTCATCTAATAAAATTATATTGGATTCTCTATCAATTAAATCTTTAGCAAATGAATTGGTTCTGTCGCCGAAAATATAGCTGTAAAAACTATCATTATGGAACATAGAAAATTGCTTTCTAAGAATATTATTATCTTCGTTAATAGCTTGATTAATAAAATAAGCTGTTTCAGTTTTCCCTACACCGGGAGGACCATATAACATAATTATTTTAGGTTTAGAGTCTTGATTGTTTGTTAGATCATATAATGCAGTTAAAACTTCTGTTTTCACCTGTGATTGACCCAAAATTTTTTCATCAAAATTTTCTTTAATTAATTTTAGTGCATTTTTAGTTGTCTTTGGATAGGACCAATGCTGAATTGATAGTTTAAAATGATCTTTATAAATTTGGATTTGATTATAAATACTATTAGGTGGGTTATGAAGGAGAATTTCAGTGTATCCCAAATAATTTTGGTAAATCAAAATACTTATGATAAATCTCTCAATAAAGGCATCTGTTACTCCACCATATTCTTCAGTAGTAACCGTTAGATAACGGTAGGTTCCAATTAATTCATCTTCAATTGGATTGGAACGACGAGCATCACTCCATCTGACCATTTCAGAAAGACTTATAGTATCTTTAGTTGGAATTTTCGAGTTAAATTCTTTGGTTGGACCATAAATAATTTTAATCTTCATTTTCATTCTGAATTTCACCTACTCCAGCTAAAATAACATCATATAGTTTTAACTTTGAACTTGTACCCGATTGTGTGGGAGGGTTGTTACCCATAATAGCTTGTATATTTAAAGTGTCGACTGAAGGAGGCTCCCCTGAAAGTTCATTCTGCATAATAAGTTCTTCTTTCTTACAATCACCAACTTCTATTGCAATAAAAGCTAAGTTCATTTTAGGCAAGTCTGTTAAAACATACGCATTTTTAAATGAGTTAATGTTGAAACGAAGAACTATTTCCTCTTGGTCTTTATAAGCAACCATTTCATAGTAGCCCTTAGCTGCTGCAAGAATTTCATCAACGTTTTGTAAATCAAGATCTCTTAGTCCTTCTACTGCTTCTGAACCTTCTCTAAATATTTTCATATAAGGTGCATACATTTTCATATATGCAAAAGAATCCTTTAAGGCTGTAACTTTATATCCTTCAAGTATTTCAATTGATTTTTTTCTTACCAATTTTTCTTTTAAGGCAACAAAATCAGTTAAAATTGTATTTGTGACTGTTTTAGTTGCCAATGTATCTTTGCTATGAGAAACACTAGCACTTACTTTTGTACTAAAAGCAGCTTTAACAATATTCAAAAATCCAGTACTTGTTCCAACTGAAAGTTCTCCATTGGCTTCCCCCTTCAGACTAACCGTCCCCTCGCTCTCATTAATTGAAGAAATTTGTCCACCATGTTCAATTAATAGAATATCTGTTGCTGAACCTTCATCAAAATATATAATTTTACGCATTTCTTATAACCCTCTCTACTATTTATTGAATATATTAGCTCACCTTACTTCCCTATCAGTATACATAAAATACCATTTGTTTACCAACAACCTGGATTTAATTACCCTAATTTTATAGATTCCCCTAACGTAACAAAACAAGTCTTTTGGCCCATAAGAATCTATATATTTTAAAAGTATTATGATTAACGCTTGAAGGCCAAGGCCAGTAGCAACCAATTATATAAACTACTTTTACTAGAAAGGAGGCACTCCGCAATGGAGGACAAGCGTTATTACACAACTCCAAAATGGTATGAACAATGTCTTGAACATTGTGAAACCTTTGGTATTTCGAAGTCCATCATTCAGCTGTTCATCCACATTCAGGAGCAAAATTATGAACAAAATAATAAAGAAATTTAAAATTTCCGGTTATGAAACAAGCACTGTTATTACACCCAGAGGGAATTATGATTCGAAAGAAATTAAGGATGTTCAGATGTCCATTGATTTTGGAGAAATGAAGTCTACTAAAACTAAAAAAAGAAATAAAGTATAAAAAGTTCCCTTCCAGTCAAAGATGAAGACAAAAATAGGACTGGAGGGGAACTAAGTGAAAGAACAATTTCGAGTTGTAAAAGTAAGTTACTCTGAAGAATTATCATTTGAATCTGAATTATGGTTTAAGAGATTTATTGAAAAAAGACTTCTTGATCACGTTGCAAAAGATGATTATAAACTCCGAGCTTTATTGATTAGTAAAAAATAAATTTGCGAAAGGATTAATATATGAAGAAGGAAAATTTAATTATTGTTTATAGCCGGGTAAGTTCAGCTGCTCAAAGTCTTGAATTACAAGATGCTGCTGCTAAGCGGTATCTTGAGTCAATCGGACTTAGTGGTGAAGAAAATTTTATTACCAATTTAAATGATCATGATGTTTCAGCTACGAAACTAAAAATGAATCACAGACCCAACTTAATGCAATTATTGGCTTTAATTAAAGAAGGAAAAGTTAAGACAGTAGTTGTCTATAAACGGGACAGGTTGGCAAGGAACTTTTATGAATTCGTCGATATAACAAATATTTTCATTAAATATAATGTGGAAGTCATCTATACCGCTAGTAATGAGCCACCTTTTAAAAAGAAACTTGCCCTTGAAGCGTTTTACGGTATGTTTGCTCAAATGGAAGGTCAAAATATCAGTTCACGTACTGCGGATGCTCGGAAGCAATATCCATCAAATATTTTTGGATATAAACGAATTACTAATGAGACGAACAAACCACGTTATATTATTAACGAGGATAAGAAATGTTTAATTGAATCATTATTTACCGATTTTAGTAAGGTTGATAATGAAGAAGAGTTCCTTGATTTTTTAATGCTTCGAAGAAAAGGGCTAAAAGATCCAGATAAAATTATTAAAATTTTAACAAACCCATTTTATTCGGGGCATTACGCTTCAAAAAGCAATTACCAGGTGCTAACTCATGCGGACCCAATTATTTCATTGGATCTTTTCCTTGAAGTAAAAACAAAAATTGATACATTTAAAGCTTACTATATAGAAAAATTAGCAGATGCTAATAGACATATTTTGTTTTCGCCACTATGTGGTGAATGCGGAAATATAATGAAGCACCGGAAAGAGAATGCATTAGATAGAGGTTATTTTGTCTGTAGTGCTAAACATAAACGTATTCATATTACCGTTGAAGAAATTAATCATTTAGTAACACAAACTGTTTTGAATTATGTACAAACGCTTTTGGTACCCCTTGTAGAAAAAGTAATTCCAAAACAAGTGAGTGTTGCTCAAAAAATGTTGCAAAATGACTTAAAAAGCACAGCATCAAAATATTTAGATACTTCTTTAAAAATTTGCACACATGATGGAAAGGCAAAATCTCTAATTTCCGCCTATTTAGAAGAAATTCAAGCACTAAAAAATAAATACAATGATTTAGAACAGGACCTGTTATCTTTACAACAATTAAGTAGCCAAATTAAAGAAGTGATACAGCTATTGTCACAGCAAAATTTTAATTTTAATGAACAAGAGATTCAACGGCTCATTGAATTATTTGTTGCAAATATTTCCGCTTATGAAACGCATCTTCATATTAATCTGTTCCTATCATCGTTTGTAAAGGAGTTGGATGCATCATGAATAATAATGAAACTTCGAAATTAATAAAAGCATCAGCATATCTTCGGTATTCCGATAAAAAACAAGATAGCAATAACTCTTTAGAAATTCAAAAGAGCCGAATCCAAGTATTAGTTGAAAGAGAAAACCTACACATTACTAATTGGCGAGTAGATAAGGCAACTAGTGCATTTCGGAATAACATTAGTAAACGAGAAGGTATTCAACTTATTCTTGAAGATATAGCCAATGGAGCAGAAGCAATCTGCTTTTACGAGGAATCTCGAATCACTCGAAGTATCACTGATTTCTATAATGAAATTTATATTACTATTAAGCAGCAGTATCCTCATGTAAAATTTTTTAGTACGCAAGGCGATGGCGAATGGAATCCAGACGACCCAATTGTTCAGGCTAAGCTAGTCTTTGCTGCAGAAGAATCAGAAGTTAAGTCTGACCGCGCCACTGATGCTCAAATGAACCTGTTAACTCGTGAACAACCAAAACGCCCAGGTTCCCGTACCCCTGCAGGTTATGTTATGGAAAATGGTGTTTTGCATCCCAATGAAGATGCAATAGTAGTAGAATTAATCTATTATCTGGCAAGTTGGGGGCATTCTCATAACATTATTGCTCAATTTTTAAATCAATGCGCTATCACAACTGAGAAAATAACGTTTTGGAATAGCAGTACAATTGGTTATATCCTTTCCAACCGTGTTTATACAGGTGACTTAGCTTGGAATGTAAGAACAAGCTATGAAATCAGTAAACCAAAACCTGACAAAGATATTGAGTTATTAAAAAATGTACATTCTCCAATCATTAACCCAACAATTAGTCATTTGGTGAAACAAATAAACGATTTAAAAAACCATTATGGAACAATGAGTACACCCTTTTATCTTCGTTCCATTATTAAATGTAAGAGTTGTGATGCTTATTTAATAGCCAAAGACCAATCGCCTCAAGGGAAACCTGGGGCATATAGAATTTATAAATGCTCAGAATGTAATAATAATGTTCCGTTACTCCCTGTTCATGAAGTTGTTTTAAATGATCTACTGAAAAAATGGAATAACCAATTCAACACTATTAGTACTTCATCTAGAAAACAGCTTAAACAGTGGTCTACTAAACTTAAAAAGACTAAGGATAGAATAAAGCAGCAACGCAAATTGACACTCCTTAATGAAAAAATGTTAGCAAGTGATATAACAAATTCAACACTATTATCTGAAGCGTTTCATACTGCAAAGCAGCATTTAGAAGAAGAATTAACTTATATCAGTGAGACAATGGAAGAAATTGATTTACTACTTAATAGTGATTACCTAATAGTCACTTTAAAGGAAATGCTAAATCATAGTTTTAAGGATTTTTCAGATACAGAATTAAGGGTTTTTATCCTATTATTTTTTGATGAAGTAAAAATTAACTTTGAAAAAAATAATGAAATTCAAATTAGTTACCGTCTCTCCCCATTTGTTTCTTTAGAAAATTCAACTGGTTAAAGAACCGAAGAAATAAAATAAGTAACATTTTTAACTGGCTGTAAAACCGAAAGCAAAGGCTGTAAATTTGCTTCCATATAATTAACATTCTTAGAATCCCTTGTAATCAAGGCTTTTTGAGCTTATTAATTCGGTTTTATAGCCATCTTAGTATACTTCGATGACTATGAAACCGAACGCTTTAATTCATTTATGGTCAAAAAACCGAAGTTCTAAACCTTAAAATATAATTATTTTTTTAAAAGACATACAATATAAAAATCTAATGATATAATGTTTTTAGAAATAACAATTAACTTTTTACGAATCTTAGCGGTCACGTAGTAAATATAAAAAAACAATTAAATAACTAATAAGGGGAAAACCCCATAGAAAATTTACACAAATGTGTAGATTTTTCTATGGGGTTTTTCTTTTTTTAAAAGAAATTAAAAGGTGTTGAATTAGGTGTTCTTATAAGACATTTTTGGTGTAAAAAATTGACTAATATTATCGATTCAAGACGAATACACTTTAACACCCCATAACATCGGAGTGATTTATTATGAAGGATGTATGTCATCCTCAAGCGTTGGGTGAAATTGATATTGGTGGAGTAAAGTATCTGCACAAATCAGATGATAATTTTGATTATTTAAAGGATATTTCAGAAAACGAAGTAAAAATACATTTGAAGTTTACCAAAGATCAAGAAAAAAGAAATGCTGCTAAAAATGGATTAAAAACCTTTTTCTTAGAGATATTATAATTATCTTCCTTTTTAAAGGCTAATGAACGGGTGTGTGAAAATGAAACGAGTTTGGTGTCTTTTTCGAGTATCTAAGAAACAACAAGTAAGTACAGATGATGATATACCGATGCAAAAAAATTCTTGTCATGAATTCGTTAAAAGCAAAACTAATTGGATAATAACAAATGAGTTATACGAAAAAGGAGTATCCGGTTGGAAAAAAACAGTTAACGAACGAGATGAAATGGCAATCCTAAAAGAAGGCGCATTAAATAAAGAATTTGACGTATTATTGGTCTTTATGTTCGATCGTTTAGGTCGAAGAGAAGATGAAACACCAGTAATGGTAAACTTTTTAGTTCAGAACGATATCGAGGTCTGGTCTGTAAAAGAAGGCCAAAGAAAAATTGAATCTCATACTGATAAGCTTCTAAATTATATAAGCTTTTGGCTATCCGATGGTGAAAGTCAAAAAACTTCAATTAGGGTAAAAGAAGCAAAAAAACAACTTAGTGAACAAGGATATTTTCAAGGTGGCTCCCCCCCAATTGGATACAAAATTGTGGAAACAGCTGAGCAACATTGGAAAAATAAAGAACGTCGAGTTAAAGAATTAGTGCCAGATGAAGATGAATCAGAAATGATTAAGTTGATTTATAAGTTATATGTAAACAAACATATGGGTTATAGAAAAATTGCGGACTACTTAAATGAAAATGGATATCGTAATAGAGATGGTAAAGTTTTTATAGTGAGTACCATCCAGAGAATATTATCAAATTCAATTTATATTGGATTAAAGCGGTATAAAAATGCTGTAGGTGGAACTCAGCCATTTAATGAAAAGTTAAGAATTATTCCAGACGAGTTATTTAATCAAGCTGAGCAAATAAGAAATACTAGGAGTAGTAATATTAATGAACAGGACAAATCCGCAATACCAAGAGCAGGGAAATTACTGTTTGCAGGGATGGCATATTGCAAATATTGCGGTTCAAAGCTTACCCCTAATTATCTCTATAGGAATTCAAAATATAATAACAAAGACGGCTTCTATAAAAACACCATTTACCGATATAAATGTCCTTTAAACAAAGGTAAGCTATATTGTGATCACCAGCAAAATATCTGGGGCGGGAAAAAATTTGATACACTAATTATTAATAAGATAAAATTTATCTTTTCACAATTTGAATTAAGGTCCTTTCTTGATACAAGCAAAAATACGAAAGCTGATTTGTTAAAGATAAAGGAACGGAATGTTTATAACCTAGAAAAAGAGTATTTAGCTTTAACAAAGCAACAAGAAAAATTAAACCTTGAAATTGGGAAAACTTTAATCGGGGAAAGTTCTTTTACTACTGAACAGTTATCAGCAGCTATTAATGTAATAGATAAACAAACAGAAGAAAAGTTATCACAATTAAATTCTTTAAAAGAGGAATTAGAAAGAGAGAGAGAGAACTATTCCGATGTAAATTACCTGGCAAACGAATTAGATAACTGGGTGCAAAAGTTCAATGAAGCAGATGATGATCTAAAAAAAGCAATGCTCTCAAGAATAATTGATAAGGTTTATTTAGGGAAAAATGAAATAGAAATCGAACTAAATATATGGTTATCAGATTACTTTGAAGGGAAATTTGATTAGGGTTTTATAGGATAAAAAGACTTAGCTTTTGATAGCTAAATCCTTTTATTCTAGCTTTTAAGAAGGTAGTGACCCCTTAAAGTTAGAGTTTTATTACGTAACTAATTGGCTGGCATGTTTTCGGTAATTTACCGGACTCATGCCAGCCAATTTCTGTTTAATACGAACTTTATTATAATAATTGGTATTTTCTTATGTAATCCTTTATAAGAGATGATTTGTTCTCCATAATACATTTCCTATTTTAGTAAGCTAAAGAAGTTTTCCATGGCCGCATTGTCTACGCATGTTTCTTTACGAGACATGCTTTGAAAAATCCTGTTCTGCCTTATTGTTTTCACCCACGTATTGTGTTGATAGTGCCATCCTTGATCGGATTTAATTGTTGTCCGATATTCAGCACGCTATAGAATAATCGGAAGTGCTTGTTTGAGTGAATCTAACACAAAATCTAGACTTGGCCTTTTTGACATACTAAACCCGATTATCTCACTAGTATATAAATCCATCATCGGACTTAGATAGAGTTTTTCATCATCTTTACATTTAAATTCAGTTCGATCAGTCACCAATTTTTGAAATGCATATGACGTTCTGAATCTACGATTCAAAAGGTTTTTAGCGGCTTTCCCAACTGTTCCTTTGTATGATTTATAGCGTGATTTACGTACGAACTTTACAAACTTTAACCCTAGGTCTTTCATGATTCGTTGTACCTTTTTATGATTAATTTATGCCCTTGCACTCTTAAATCTGTATGAATTCGGCGGTAGCCATAGCGACCTTCATGTTTCGAAATTCTCTAAAATCAGGACTTTCCACACTACGTCTGGATCGTGTTGCCCTAACAGTTTGATATGATAATGATACGTCGCTTCTGGAATATCCACTTGTTTTAAAATATCTTTTAATCGAAATCCTTTTTGTTTAAGTTCGAAGGCGATGGCAGCTTGTGCTTTTCGAGGAAGGCATCTGGATTCTCCCGAAAAGCCTTCAACTTATTTAAATAAGCTACCTCTAAACGAAGCAGTTCATTTTCGCGTTCGATCTGCTCCTCACGTGACATTGTTTTTTCTTGGTTATTCACTGTTGATTTTTGTTTCTTAGACATGGATGGGCGCCACTTTGGTTTTCTTTGCAGGCCCTCTATCCCTTCTTTTAAACACCGATGATACCAACTAGCAACTAAAGTTGGATCATTCAAGTTAAAGTGAATCGCAGTATCTTGATGGGAAGCACCTGTTCGTTTCATATAGCTCGATACATCTAATTTAAATTAACAGAATAAGACTGCTTCGTTTTCTTAACAGATAGGCCACTACATCCAAACTCTTTATAAGCACGTACCCATTTCCTTAACGGTGTAGCACCGATACCATATTTTTTCGCTATCGCTCTATATCCTAGTGAACCACTTAAATATTCTTGAACCACCAACAATTTAAATTCTTCATTATATTTAGTCATAAAAAATCACCCCAAAAGTTAGTTTTTCACTCTAACCTTTGGGGTGCAGTACCGAATTGTTTAAATCGTTATTTAGCCTAAAGCTCCTTTATAAATATCAGAATATTATGACCATCATTAGAAGGTGCTTGTCTTATTATGTAGTCCACCGAGAAAAAATCAATCTAAAATGACCTCTTATTCAGCGTCATTATGGACACTCTTGTTATTGCTAGCTAATCATTCTTCTTTGAGGTTAGTACTTACGCTCTATAGTTTGTTCATATGCTTATCTCTCACATAAAACTTATTTTATTTAGTTAGATATCCCAGATAATACCAGAGCAAATATAATAAACGCAAACATAAACCCACTCATTAATATCTGGACTGTTATCTCCTTTTCTCCATCTTTAACTTTGTGAGCAATTCCAATTAAATTAAAAAAGAAAATAAAAGCAATAACAGGTGTTAAATAAATTAAAAATGCATTCATAAATATTCTCCCTATATTAAATCAACTTTATTTTTAAGTAATTTTACTTTATTGATTCAATTTGTTCTATAGATATTTCTTCATCATTAAATCGGATGGTTTCTAACTCACTGCCTTCAAGATAAATTACCACTACTTTTTCTATAGGTTGATTCGCTATATAAGATTCCGTATATATATCAAAATACCCCATTTTATCGGTATTACCTTGAATTCCTATGTTATAGTTTTTGTAATTACCATCTTGATTTTTGTTGCTTTTTACATAAAAATACACAATGGAATTTTCTTTATTTTTCGCTAAATAAATTCCATCTTCTTCATATTTAGAGAACCATTCTTGGACATCTGTCTCAACATTATTTATCTCAGTGTATTCAAAGTAATATACTAGTTCAGACTTAGAACATCCTGTAATTATTATAAGTAAGATGAAGAAAGAACACATTAAATTTATTTTCTTCAATTATTATAACCGCCTTAGAATGTTATTTTTTTATAATCGAAATCGTCTTCACTTACTTGATAAGAGAAGCTCACTGATAGACCTGCTGGAATCGATACAGAAGGTGAACCTACAGCAACTGTAGTATGTCCATACTCAGATTGGATTGCCATTTCTTTAACTTTGGCTTTTTTATCGATATGGAAATTAAATCTTCCCTTTTTAGTATAAATACCAACTTCTTCTTGGTCACGGTACCCCATCCCAAATGATGTTGATACACCTACATTTAGATGAGGTTTAACTGTAGCTGTATTAGTTTTATTTAAAGTTTCTTTACCAATATTGTAATAATCGTACGTCATTTTTGTATATCCACTATCTGTATTTAAGTAGAAGCCTTCCGACCATGTAATCGCAATAAGATCTTTAATTAAAACAAGCGGTGCTTTTGACCAATTAAAGATATATGCTCCTTTAACAAAAGAATATGTTGATGTACTACCTTGACTAGCAATTGAAAGTGTACCTGAAAGATTTGCTAGTAAAGATAATACTTGAGTATCAGAACCTGAAAAATTTTGAATACTCTCTATTTGTTTAAGAGAATAACCCTGGGACATTAATTCATTTGTACTATTATTTTGCAAACTTTTAACTCTTTCACTTAGCATACTTTCGAGATTGAATTCTCTTAATTGTTTTATTTCACTTTTACTTGCACCTTTTTCTAATAGTTCACTATCTGATAGGTCTTGTAAATCTTTAATGTATTCAAGCTCATTTACGACTGTAATTCTTGACACATTCTCCAAACTTTCCTTGCTTTCTTCCGCATTTACACCTTCTGGTAAAAAAATTGAACTAGTTAGCAAAAGTGCTGATACAGCAATAGCTATAATTTTCTTCATAACATTACCCCTATTCTAATTTTTGAGTTAAGAACAATATAATTTACTAAATTTTACTATTTTTACGATAATTTTAATAAATATGTAATTAACTGTTTTTACAGCTTATTTTAAAAAACAGATATTGTCAATGACTTTATGGTAATTATCAATCTAAAATAGAAAAAAGGCCCATTATTTCTCAAGAATCGAATCATTTTTCCTTGTGATGTAATCGGGACTTATCGATTATATTTAAATTAAATAATTTAAATATAAAAGTAACGGGTTCATAAATTTATGAACAACAATATTCCCAAACATCACTTTGGTAACCAACACCTCTTATTTAATTGAACAGAAATGTTTTGATTTTTCTAAACAAATAATACGGAAAATTCGTCAATATCCTTTGGGGATAAATGGGGGGAATGAGTATGGCGATTAATATTATTGAACAAGCAAAACGTGGCTTGAAAGGTTTTGCAATAGGGCATTTTCATGCTAGCGGTCATTAAGGTCGGTATCAAGAAGAATATTTTAAATATTTTGGAGACCCAGATTTTGACACTAGAAAATATTTAATCGCTGCATTTACCTGTATGTTAGGGACTTGGGAAAAAGGATATTGCCAGGTATTTCAGCCAGTCAAAGAGTGGGAGGAGCATAGAGATCCTTTAAATCAATATTATTGCTTCGAAGATTATCTTAATGCAAATTTAAAATATCACGATCGGATAGAAAAAGAATCCCCCTATATGTTTGAAGATATATTGTACTTTAATAGTGGTGTTTTTTGTAACTGATAGCCTTTGCTTCCGGGACAGGTGATTATGTACAACTTTTCGAACCGACTGCAAGTATTTTTGAACAGCAAGGCATCGGAAAAATCGTCGCTTCATTCGGCGAAGAGCTTGGTGCCATTCCATATACGGTATTTATGGCAAAGGAAAGTACATTCTCTGAAAAAGAAATGATGGATAGCTTTACGAAGGCTCTTTATAAAGCACAAAAGTGGGTTTACGAAGCATCAAGCGCTGACGTGGCAAAAGCGATTGCTCCTTACTTTGAAGATACAGACCAGAAGATTATTGAGCAGGTTGTGACGCGTTACCGTGATCAGGAGTCTTTTGCAAAAGATCCGATTATCGATGAAGATGAATTCCAAAATCTACTTGATGTAATGACCGAAGCAGGCGTCCTGGAATTTGAGCCAGCTTACAAAGATTTAGTAAACCGGTCATTTGCAGATGCGGTTGTGAAGTAAATGACTTATTTGGAAGTAAAAAATGTTACCCATCATTTCTTTAAAGAACAGCAAGTGGCAACAGCTCTTGAAGATGTAAATTTTACAGTTAATTCAGGAGAATTTGTCTCCTTTTTAGGTCCGAGCGGCTGTGGGAAATCCACACTGCTCTCTTTACTGGCAGGCTTATTGAAACCAACAACCGGTTCGATTGATTTTGCCGAATCGGATGTTGAAATCGGCTATATGCTTCAGCAGGACTTTTTGTTTCCATGGAAAACAATCGAAGACAATGTCGCACTCGGATTGAAACTGTTAAAAAAAGAAGAAGATCGCGCAATTGTTGATGAATTGCTCGAACAATTCGAATTGGCCCATACAAAAAAGCTTTACCCGCAGCAGCTTTCAGGGGGGATGCGCCAACGTATTGCGCTTGCCCGTACACTTGCAGTGAAACCAACATTACTTTTACTTGATGAACCGTTTTCTGCGCTCGATTTCCGGTCCAAACTATCACTTGAAAACTTTGTATCGGATACATTAAAGCAATTTTCAACGACGACTATTTTGGTAACGCATGATATTAGCGAAGCCATTGCGATGAGTGATAAAGTATTTATCTTTAGCCCTCGTCCGGGGACTATCGTGAAAAGCTTCATCATTCCACAGGAAGTTCGTGAACTGACACCATTCGAAGCAAGAAATGCCCCTGCTTTCCAAGTACTATTCCAGGAAATATGGAAGGAGCTTGATTCGGATGAATATTGAACAGCTGCAGCAGCAATATAATGAGAAACGGCGACGTGAAAAACGCAAAATTTTCTCTTTCCAATTACTGCTCCTTGTCGGTCTTCTTCTATTTTGGGAAATTACGACACATTTCCGCATACTGGATCCGCTCATTTTCAGTAGTCCACGTGCGGTTGGGAGCCTTTTTATCACAAAAATAACGGACGGCACCTTATTCCCGCATATTGCGATTACATTGTTCGAAACCGTTGTTGGCTTTATATTAGGGACTCTTCTTGGGACATTGCTTGCGATTTCCTTATGGTCTTCCAAAACATTTGCCAATGTAATGGACCCCTATCTTGTCGTATTAAATGCAATGCCTAAAGTAGCGATCGGACCGATGATTCTCGTTGTTTTCGGACCGAATATGCTTGCAGTTCTAGTAATGGGTGTGCTCATTTCAGTTATTATTTCGACCATCGTTATTTTTTCAGCTTTTCAGCAAGTAAACGAAAACTATATTAAGGTAATGCAGCTTTTCCGGGCATCCAAATATGAAACATTCCGGCATGTTATTCTTCCTGCCTCTACCCCGACGATTATCTCTACTTTAAAGGTGAATGTCGGCTTGTCATGGGTTGGGGTTATTGTCGGAGAGTTTTTAGTATCATCAAGCGGCCTTGGTTATCTTATTATTTCCGGGTTCCAAGTGTTTAACTTTACGTTAGTATTCTTGGCGCTTCTCATCATTATTGTATTGGCAACGATTATGTATAAAGGCGTTGAACTGATTGAACGAAAGGTATTGGAAAAGCAGTGATTAGTGAGTTGAAGAAGTCTCCGGGGCAAATTGAAAAACATCCATTTTCCTCTGGGGGGAGAAAAGTGGATGTTTTTTTGCTTTTATATGGAGGGAGTGACGAAAACCTCTACTTGGAATTTATATTTTTTCCCTTGGCGGTTAACATACCCATACGAGGCACTAATTGATGTAGATTGAATTGGAAAATCCATTCGCACCACTGAATCAATTAGCTAAGAAGGTTGAGCTGATAGCCTTTCACAATGATTCCGTCATTCAATGGTTCCAAGTCGCGTTCTGGAACACGTTGGAAGCCCATACTTTCATAAAGAGCAGATGCTTTTGTCATGAATGAAGCTGTATGGAGTCCAATCTGTTCGGAACCTGTTGCTTTCGCTAATTCTAGGCAATGAACAACTAACGCCCGACCGATGCCTTTCCCCCTAATATCAGGATCTACAGAAAGCATGCGAATCTCTGGAAATTCCTGCACATCATCCGTCCAGTCATAGGCTTGAGTGGATGCAGGAAATAATACGATGCTGCCGACAATAGCTCCATCGGTTTCGGCCACGAAAATCTGGGCATTATTTTTAATGTCGTTATCCGAAAGCAGACTGGTTTTTAATACACCCCAGTGTTCTGGTGAAACGTGCTGTTCGTATTCCCCATATCCTTTTACACGCAATACACGCACTGCCTGAATTTCCTCTTGCTTCATTTCTCTAATTTTCATTTGTTCAAGCCCCTTTATATTGTTTCTCTCATTACTATACCAAAAGGAGAAATTCCTTTTGGAGCCTCCCGGTTGTAATTATATTTGGAAGCAGCGTATCAAAATACCATTTAACATATTCCAACTCTACGTTCCGTTTGTTGCGAATCGACTTCAATCCTTTTATGCTAAATACAGTAGGAGGGAAACGAATGGATAATGAAAAAATTGGCCAATTAATTTATACATTGCGTAAGGGAAAAGGGATGACACAAAAACAAGTAGCAGATGCACTGTTTTTATCAGACCGCACCATTTCAAAATGGGAAAGAGGGATCGGATGTCCTGACATTACACTTCTCCCTCAGCTCGCTGCCCTCTTCGATATTCCAATAGAAAATTTACTGACAGGTGAAATAAATCAAAACGATTTCGTAGGAGGTAATATGAAAAATTCAAGCTATTATGTATGTCCAAGCTGTTCGAATATCGGTTTAGCAACAGGAAATTTTACAGTTTCGTGCTGCGGACGGAAATTAGAGCCATTAACTGCTGTAAAAGCAACGGACGAACAAAAACTAAGTGTAGAAGAAATCGATATGCAATGGTCCATTTCTGCAGACCACCCAATGACGAAAGACCATTACGTATCATTTATCGCACTGGCAACAGGTGATCAGGTTCAATTGTATAAGCAGTTCCCTGAATGGGCTTTGCAGGCAACGATTCCTCGTAAAAAACACGGGAAACTAATTTGGTTTGACACTCGTGACGGATTATTTTATCAGTATATTTAATGCCTTAATAAACAGTCTCCAACTATTAGACAACAGCTAATAATTGAGACTGTTTTGTTTTTTATACTACCTCAATAATCGCCTTCAACCCTTCATCCAAAAACGGAATCCCCTCTTCCCTTCCTTCAAGCATAATCGAGAAAATGTAGTCTCTCCCGCTTTTTCCTGTTACATAGCCTGATAATGTATTCACTTCATGAATATAGCCTGTTTTAGCGAATATTCGCTGTTGCAGTTCCGGCTCTAAAAAGCGGTCTTTTAATGTTCCGCCAACTAGTCTGTTTATATTCCCTCCAACTGGAAGTGATTCGTAAAAGTTCTGGAAATACGGTTCTTTTTGCAGCACATACAACAGCTCGGATATACCATTTGAGTGCAGACGGTTATGATGTGATAAGCCCGAACCATCAGCAAATTGCCACGTCGCAAAATCAATTTGCTGCTTTTCCAAATAAGCGCGCATTACTTTTAGGCCATGCTCGTAATCGCCTACTCCATGCTTTTGTTTCCCCATCGTTTTCAGAAAAATATCGGCGATGCTATTATTGCTTAATTTCATAAAAATTGAAAACATCTCCGCGATTGAGCGAGACTTATGCGTGTGTATTAGTTTTGCATGGTTTGGCGTTATGCCGCTATCAATGCTTTCTTCCTGTTCAAAACGGATGCCTGCATCTTTGCATAGTTCTTTGAAAAACAGCAGCGTGTTTTTCGTAGGGTCCTGGTGGGACACCCAAACTTTCGCCGTTTCTCCTTCCGGTATTTCACCTGTAATCATAATTTGACTTGTATTATTAATGCGGTAGATTTCCAATGTGTTTTCAGCACTTTTGTCTACTGATTTTGCTTCATTAGAAAGTTGCATACCACTTAAATGCGGGATGACGTTAAAACTCGGCTTTTCTCCGACATTCCCTGCAGTTGCTTCCACAATAATTGTGCTCGCATCAAAATCTTCATTCGGTGACATCGTAATGGGCGAAATACGGGCCCCGTAATAATGGGTTTCCCCTTCATCATCAACACCCGGTGGCAATGTATCACCCGAGAAATATGTATCATCCCCGATTAGCTTACCCTTCACCTGATGGATGCCTTTTTCCCTTAAAACTTCCGCAAAATGCTTAAGTGTTGCTTCATTTATTGTCGGATCACCGTAACCCTTCACGTAAATATCCCCGTTTAACGTATGGTCCTCAACATTTCCGTCGATAAAAATTTCTGTTTTAAATCGGTAGTCCAGTCCAAGCTCCGAAATTGCAGCTGCCCCTGTAAGAATTTTCATATTGGACGCAGGACGCATTAAACGATCCCCTCGGTATGTATAAAGAATCTCCCCAGAAGTCCGGTCACGCAGCGTAAAAGTGGCCTTATCTCCCCCTAAAATTGTTTCCACTATTTCGTCCAATTTCGTAATTGCATCGCCATTTAAGTTCTTCTCTTGAATCTCCTCCATACTAAGCCCCCTAAATTGTTAGAATTTACTGTAAATTTATTCTAACAGAAATATTTAGTTACGGTTAGCAGGAATTGAAGCGGACGAGACTTTCTAATATAAATGAAATTGTTCTAATATCCCACTCAACTGTTCTAATAAAAACAGCACACACATAAAAAGCGCACTTCCAAAATGAAAGTGCGCTTTGAATCAGAAATTATTGAGCTGTATATCCACCATCAACCGTTAAGCTGTTGCCGGTCATGAATGAAGAATCGTCACTTGCCATAAATAATACTGCTTTTGCCATTTCTTCAGCTTGTCCAAGGCGTTTCATCGGTGTCATTGAAGCTAATGCCTGTTTGCTTTCTTCCGGAATAATCGGTGTGTCAATGAAGCCTGGGCATAATGAGTTCACACGAATATTCTGCTCTGCATATTCAAGTGCAAGTGAGCGCGTTAAGTTAATTACGCCACCTTTTGCCGCATTGTATGCTGCCGAACCAGGTGAACCAACCCATCCGTACATAGAAGCGGTATTGATAATTGAACCTCCGCCAGATTTCAACATTTCACGAATTGCTTCACGGGCTACTAGGAAAACACCATCTAAGTCAACATTGACTGTGTTGCGCCACTCCGAATATTCCAGTTCATGTGAAGGGAAAACGCGACCAATGCCTGCATTGTTAAATACTATGTCTACTTTGCCAAATGCTTCAATTGTCTGTTTGAATATATTTGCTACTTCTTCTTCACTTGTAATATTTGCTTTAACAAATAATGCGTCCGCGTTAAGCGCTTTCAATTCCGCTTCGAAAGCTTTACCTTTTTCTTCGTTTAAATCAACTAATACGACTTTAGCACCTTCAGAGACAAATAATTTTGCTGTAGCTGCACCAATACCTGATGCCCCACCTGTGATGACTGCTACTTTACCTTGTAATTTACCCATCTTTTATTCCTCCTAGTATATCGCTTTATTAAAAATGCACATATTTAAGTTAAATTAAACAAAATAACAGAAATAAGTGTCATTGTTCTACAATTTAATTTTAACAACTTCTATAAGTTCAACAATCATTAAAATATTGTAAAATGTATAATTAGTAGACACTTACTAATATTTTGTCTTTTTCAGATGGAGGAGTAACGATGGAAAATAACCAAATTGATACATCCAAGCGAAAAAATCGAACAAAAGAACATTTTAAATTAGCTTTAATTGAGCTTATTAAAAAGAAGGGTTACCATGCCATTACCGTAAAAGATATTGTCGATCAAGCATCATACAATCGCAGTACGTTTTATGTGCATTACCAGGATAAAATCCAACTGGCAGAAGAATTGCTTGAAACAATGCTTGCTGGTTTAGAAGAATCGGCCGGAAAACCGTACACTCCTGGTCAAAAAATATATACGACAAAATTAAGTGCCCCATCTTTTAATATTATTTCTTACATATATGATAACCGGAATTTTTTTGAACTCATTAAATACGACGATACATTAGCAGGCTTCCACATAAGATTTCCTCAAACAATATTAAAAATTTACGGGGAACAGTTCATATTTCAAACACTCAATAATATCCCAGTAAACATGGATTACTTTAAAAGATATACGGCTTATGGATTTTACGGGCTTATACAAAATTGGATTAACAGCAATTTCAAAGAATCCAAAGAAGATTTTATCGAAGAAGTCATTGCTTTATCTCAAACACATATTTATTCACTGAAGTTTGTGGGGAAACAAAACAAATAAAACTATTATAACCATGTGTCTGGGGCAAAAAGAAAAACTAACCCCGTCACAAGGTTAGTTTAAAAATATATTATATGTAAGCCATAAAGTTTATCTGTTTCAGATCAACACCTTCTTCATCTTTTTATTTTTATACATTTTCTGATCGGCTTTATTAAGCAGTTGTCTCATTACGCCATATGAAGAAGGTGAATATTCATATCCAATTGAAATGTGGATAGGCGAGAATGGTAAGGTGTTAGAAAATTCCCTCATTTTAGAGCATACATTTTCTATATATTGTTCAACTTCAAAGTTATCTTTATGCGGCATCAAAACTATGAATTCATCTCCGCCAACTCTTGCAACAATCATTTCTTCGTCTGCAAATTTTTTTAAGCAATCGGCTGCTGCAATAATTAACCGGTCTCCCATTTGATGGCCATATTCGTCATTAATTTCTTTCAAGTCATCTAAGTCTGCGACAATTACAGATATAGGGATTGCAATTTCATTAAATTCTTTCTTTTTCAATTGGAAATACTCTCTATTGTACAAACCTGTTAATCCATCATGAGTCGATTTGTATTCCAGCTGCTCCTGCAAAATATATTGACTATGTACGTTTCTGTACACGCCTTGCACTGCCATCACTTTCCCATCTTTGTAGACAGGTGTAGCATATTCTTCAAACCAAATGTATTCTCCTAAATGGTTTTTAAACCTTACTGTTATCGGTTTATCGAAATTAAGTGTTCCCAATTGTTTCTTCCTTAAAATATCGTGGTCATCAGGGTGAACAATATCAAAAATTTTATCCGGATTATTTAAATGTTTTTCCAGCGAATTTGGCCCTAAATTACTGTCTATACTTGGGCTTAAATAAAGATATTTTAGTTTCGGGTAAACTTCACAGTAATATAACATATCCCGGATGCCTTCAGTCGTTTCAATCATTGGTTTAAATAAATTTATTTTTTGTTGCAACTTCGCCTTTTCATTGTGCAGACGTATACATAATACGATGAGGCAAATTAATATACCTCCTACAACAATACTCATAAAAATGACCCGCTTTCAATTTAATTCTCCAATAGCCCCAATAGTATTATTTTACTAAAATTATAATTTGATTGTATATATTAAATCCCCTAATAACAAGTACTTTTTGGTATTTTTCTGAAGAGTAAAATCACTATATTTCACCGTTAAAACACAACCCTTAAATAATAAAAACCGTACTCCCATTAAAACGGTAAGTACGGCTCAAATTTTTTAACCAATCCAATCCTCTTTCGGAATATCATTTGCTTCTTTCTTGCTATAGTATCGCCCTTTTGTCGCCAACCCTAAAATGACAGTCAGAATTGCTGCCATAAGTGCTGCGAAAAAGGCGGCAGTATTTTGCAGGAAAGTGCCCATATATCCGAGCGCTGCAATAGTGCCGATTACAGTTGGAACAATCAACGCAATGACACCAACCGGATTCCATTTAAACAGGTTTTCCTGTCTGGATTCGTAATAACGTGTGCCGATTTTCAGCCATTTTTTGAGCACGAGTGCTTCCGTTACAAGAACGGCTGCCCAGCTCATCAGTGCTACACCTTGGAATGTCATCGCAATTTGAAGATGATCGACAATACCACCAAGCATCAAGATCATCGCAATGACACCGCCTACTACTACCCAAAAACGGCGTCCTGGTGTAAAACCAAACATGTTTTCAAAAAAGTTCGAGAGGGAAAGTGAGCTGCTGTAAATATTCGTTATATTAATTCGAACCTGTGTCAGTACCGTGAATACGACACCACCGAGCCCTAATAATGTCACGATATAAACGCCGGGATTCGCTTCGGCGAATTTTACACCGAACCAAATGCCAAGGCCACCCATTACACCAAAACAGAAGATTTGCGGAATAAATCCGATAGCAATTGAACCGACTTTCAAATCTTTCGGTTTCAGGAATCGTGCATAATCCGAGGCAATTAAAGCCGTAAGTCCCATGATACCATGTTGCATTCCGATACATAACAGCAATGCCGTACCACCTATTTGAACACCCTCAGGCATATAGGTCCAGAAATTTCCGGAGTTAAGTGATGGGGTGTTGAAAGCAATGACAATGGCCGTAATGAGGAAGAACCCAAAAATAGGCAATGACCACTTTTGAAGTTTGTCCAATTGTTTAATGCCAAACCAGTTTAACGGAATTACTAAGGAACCAAAGAATACAATTAAAAGCCAGATCGGAATCGCCGGGAAGAATGCATGAACTGCAGCGACTAGAATCATTCCTTCAAATGCACAGTACATAATAAAGTTTGATGCGTAAATTAATGAGGTTAATGAGGCTCCGATATAACCGAATCCTCCGCGGGATAATAAGTTGACGTTCATGCCGGACTTTGCCGATAAATAAACTATGATGCTTCCAAGAATACCAGCGACAATGATGGCATAACCAGCTGAGATGAGCGCATTGACCGCTCCGAATTGTAGTGCCATGACGCTCCCCATCTGGAAATAGAAGATGGCAGTTGCGATGCCAAACGTTATATTTGTGATACTTAACCAGCCCATTTTGCGCTCTTCACGCGGAACTCGGTCAAAAGTATAGTCACTAGTTGCTTCTTCTTGATATAAGTTTCGTTCTCTTAAATTTTGATCTGCAGTAATCTCAGATCTCATTCAATCAAATCCTTTCTGTACTTATACTTCTTTTGTTTCAAAGGAACTTTTATTAGAGGTGGATAGATCTTTTTAAGGGAAAGGGCGGTTACGGTAAATCATCTGCAATTGATCCCTTCAATCCAGAAACAAAAAAAGAAATGATTTTTTTACCGCGCAGACAGTCGTGAGCGTAAGTTAAATAGCTCCATTAAATATTTTAACATAATTTAACGCAATTATTTGCTTTCTCAGTCTAAGTCGTTCTTTAGTCCCGCAATAACTCCACCCTTTTCCAGATAATAAAAAAAGCTCGAAAAACATAAAATTTCCTTGTTTTACGAGTACTTATTATAGCCAATATGACCATCTGTTTATTCTACCTATTCTTTTACACTTACCGCAAAATGACTGTTTGGAGTTATTGGTTTCTAAGTTTATAGATGCATTTATAGCATCCCGGTAAGAGTATAATTTTCCTAACACAATATTATTCGTTATTGTTAGCCTGCTAATGGTTCCGTCGTCTTTCCTACTCACCTAGCAATGCATAAAACTGATAGCCCATATACAGCGCCATAATCCAAATGATGACTGCCGATATTTTATTAAGGAAATTGAGGAATTTCCCGTTCCCGTCAATTTGTCCAATCTTTCTCCCGACAATGGCAAGCGACAGAAACCAAATCCATGATACAGCTATACAGGCCAAAGTAAACATCCATTTCTCATACCCTGTATAAGCTAATGAACTTGTTCCGATTACCCCAATTGTATCCAAAATAGCATGAGGGTTAAGTAGCGACACGGATGCAGCGAATGTTATTTGGCGTCTAGCAGAAAATCCTTTTTCTTCCCGCTTTGCATTTATCGCAGTATCGTCTTTCCAGATTACCCACCCCATATAGGCCAAGAAAAAGAACCCTACTAAAAACAGAGATATTTTTAACCATCCAAAACTAAAAACAATTACCGATACTCCCGCTACCGCTAAATAAATTAAAATCGTATCACAGATGCCTGCTGTTACAATGGCAGGCAGTGCTTTCGTAAATTTCCGGTGTGTAGCGCCTTGATTAAAAATAAAAACATTTTGAACACCTAATGGCAAAATTAAGCCAAATGCCAATAGGATGCCATGAATTAATGCTTGCACGTTCATTCCTCCTATTTCCATTATTTAAGAATAACGGTGAAGGATTGATTTGTCTCCATCTATTGAAAAGATTCGGTGGGATACTCCGTGAAGAAATTGCCTGCCGTTTTTATGAGTATCTTGACTTACCATTAATTGATAAATTAATGTAGTAAATAGAACATGATAGGCGATAAATTTCGCCCTAAACCGCCTATAGACGAATGACTCCTGTCAGTTTAGTGAACTGGCGGGAGTCTGTTTTTATTTAAAGGAGGTTACTGAAATTGCAATTTTTTTTAATAGGAATCGGCGGTGCAGTTGGAGCTGCATTACGATATAGCGTATCCCTGCTTTTTTAACAAATGAGACAACTGCCTTCCCTTTTGCAACAGTTGCAGTGAATTTGGCAGGCTGCTTTCTTCTAGGGGCGCTCTCTTCCGGTCTTGAACTAAAAATATTTATAAACCCTGACTATTTATCAGTACTTAAAACTGGTTTAATCGGTTCATTTACAACTTTCTCTACATTCAGTGTCGAAGTTATCCAGCTGCTGCAACATCACTTTTATTTTTCAGCTATTCTTTATATTTTCATTAGCGCCATCTTCGGTTTGATTTTCGCTGCGCTTGGCATGAAGATCGGAAAAAGCATTTCGGAAAGGAAAGAACGAGTATGATGAATTTCTTATTAGTGGCCGTTGGTGGATTTTTCGGAGCCATTTTCCGCGCTGTTATTTCTAAGCGGCTCAATCATACAAGCCAATTTGTTCATTTAGGAACTTTTACGGTAAATATGCTCGGCTCGTTTGCGTTGGGATTTTTGGTTAATATTCATCTTTATACAAATGCAAATCTAATTTTTGGTATCGGATTTTTAGGTGCGTTTACTACTTTCTCAACTTTTAAATTGGAAAGTGTGACACTCATCGGTTCAAAACAATGGAAGCAGTTTGTACTCTATTCTATCTTCACCTATACGGTCGGACTGTCCATTGCTTTTTCCGGCTTTTGGATGGCAAAAATGTATGTATCATAGTGTTTTACCCCACCTCTAATCATGATCGATTGTCAACCTGTCATGTTTATAAACAAATGACACGGGTAAATTTACATTGTGCAACATTCAGATGAGGAGGATGATAGAAATGGTAAAACATATTGTGGGGTATTATGATACAGAAGCAGAAGCAATCGATGCAATTGAGGATTTAAAACGACAAGGTTACCGTACTGAAGATATTTCAGTTATCAGTAAAAGCCAATCGGATGTTGATACGATTTCCGATGAAACAGGTGCAAACGTTGCAGAAGGTGCAGCTACAGGCGCGGCTGCTGGCGGGGCATTAGGCGGAATTGGTGGCGTGCTTGCAGGTCTTGGCGCATTGGTGATTCCAGGAATTGGCCCTATTGTCGGTGCGGGTCCAATCGTTGCAGGTATTACAGGCGCTGCTGCTGGTGCAGGTGTCGGCGGCTTGACTGGCGCTCTTATCGGAATGGGGATTCCAGAAGATGAGGCGACACGCTACAACGAACAATTTGAGTCTGGTAAAATTTTAATTATGGTAGATGAAGACACACGAGGTCCACTACGTGATTCAACACTTTTATAATACAACTACAGAAAGTCATTCCTGACGCGTCAGGATGGCTTTCTTTTTTGTTCCTGCAGGAAGTAGATTTGCCCCTCCCCTGTTTCCTCATGTTTACAAATATCCCTCCAGGGTAAATTTCAATATACGAAAAGAGTTTTGAGAGGATGAGGGAAATGGCAAAACATGTTGTAGGATATTATGATACAGAAGCAGAGGCAATTGAAGCAATCGAGGATTTACAGCGACAAGGATACAGTTCTCAGGATATTTCAATCATCAGTAAAAACGTATCGGATGTAGATGCAATCTCCAATGAAACCGGTGCAAATGCTATGGAAGGTGCCGTTACCGGTGTTGCTGCCGGAGGAACATTAGGCGGACTCGGTGGTGTTATTGTCGGACTTGGTGCACTTGCGATTCCAGGTATCGGTCCTATCGTTGCTGCCGGACCAATCGCTGCAGGGTTAACTGGAGTAGCAACCGGAGTAATGGTCGGCGGAATCGTCGGGGCATTAATCGGAATGGGGATTCCGGAAGACGAAGCAGAGCGCTACAACGAACAATTCGAAGCCGGCAAGATTCTAATCATGGTGGCAGAAGATAAACGCGGTTCAGGTACCATTTCATAAATATAATATATTTGGCCATCCTATAAATCGGGATGGCTTTCCTGCTTTTATACAGTATTAAGGAAGAATTTTCACTGTACCCTATCAGTAGGTGAGCGCAAAAATTCATGGTATATTATTGAAGTTGCACTATTAAGTGTTATTTTACAAATGGAGGTTTTACGATGCTCAAAAATTTGCAAGATACAACAACATTAAATAACGGTGTTAAAATGCCTTGGTTAGGACTCGGTACATATTTAGTCGAGGAAGGAACTGAACTTCTTAATGCAGTGAAATTTGCCATTAAACACGGTTACCGCAGTATCGATACAGCTGCCGTTTATCAAAATGAAGAGGGCGTCGGCGAAGCGATTCGTGAAGCAATGAAAGAAACAGGTATTTCAAGAGAAGAACTATTCATCACTTCTAAAGTATGGAATACAGATTTAGGTTATGAAGAAACACTTGCTGCCTATGAAACAAGCTTAAAGAAATTAGGTCTTGAATACTTGGACTTATACCTTATTCACTGGGCAGTTGTAGATAAATATAAAGAAGCATGGCGCGCGATGGAAACACTTTATAAAGAAGGTAAAGTGAAAGCGATCGGCGTTTGTAACTTCCAGGTTCATCATTTAGAAGACTTGATGAAAGATGCGGAAATCAAGCCGATGATCAATCAGGTGGAATACCACCCTCGCTTAGCTCAATCAGAAGTAAAAGCTTTCTGTGAAAACAATGATATTCAGTTTGAAGCATGGTCTCCATTAATGCAGGCAAAATTATTGGACAATCCTCTATTAAACGAGTTGGCTGCTAAATATAATAAAACCGTTTCCCAAGTCATTTTAAGATGGGATCTGCAAAATGGGGTTGTAACGATTCCAAAATCTACGAAAGAACATCGCATTGTAGAAAATGCTGATATTTTTGATTTTGAACTGACTCCTGAAGATATGGAACAGATTAATGGTCTTAATCAAGATTTACGTATTGGGCCGGATCCTGATCACTTCAGTTTTTAATTTAACTCCATTCAAAAAGCTGCCCTCGTCTTATTCCGAGGGCAGCTTTTTTACTGAATAACATATACTTGATATTTTTTTCGAAAACAAGTAAACTATCAAAGTGCTCATTTATCCAAATTAATAGTAACTGTATAACCTCAAGGATATGGCTTGAGGGTCTCTACCAGGAACCATAAAATCCTGATTACAGAAAATGATTTTTTTCATTTTTTGTAATCAGGATTTTTTTATTTTTCTCAAGAAAGGAAGTTAGACATACTATGAATTTCAAAGTTTTAATACTCGCATTATCCACGGTTGCGGTTGGATTGGTGGAATTAATCGTTGGAGGTATTCTCCCGATTATCGCAACTGATATGGATATTTCAATAAGCACTGCCGGACAGCTGATTACCGTATTTGCTCTTATTTATGCAATCGCCGGTCCAGTGTTACTCGTTTTAACGAGCAAAGTTGAACGGAAAAAGTTATATCTTATTTCGTTATTTATTTTCTTCATCAGTAACATCATGATGTATTTTAGTGTGTCATTCACATTTATGATGGTTGCACGTATTTTAAGTGCGATGAGTACATCACTGATTACCGTGCTTTCTTTAATCATCGCTGCAAAAGTTGTTTCACCCGCGCATCGTGCGAAGGCACTTGGTTTCATTTATATGGGGATTAGTTCTTCGCTTGTACTAGGTGTACCGCTTGGCATTTTAATTTCCGATTATTTCGGATGGCGTGTAATTTTCCTAGGCATTGCGATTTTATCGGTAGGCTCATTTATCCTTATTTCAATCTTCTTAGAGAAGGTCCCAGGGGAAATGTCAATTCCACTTTCACAACAATTAAAGGCGGTTGCAAGCTCTAAAATCGGAAGTGCCCATCTTGCAACAATGTTTATGCTGGCAGGACACTATACGATGTATGCGTACTTCACACCGTTTCTGGAAACTGAATTAAGTCTGAATTCCAGCTGGATCAGTCTTTGCTACCTATTATTCGGGATTGCTGCAGTAAGTGGCGGGGCATTTGGCGGAACGCTTTCGGATAAAATCGGCGCACCGAAAAGTATTATTTTCGTTATTGTTTCATTTGCAGTCGTGCTATTCATCCTGCCATTCACGACTTTCTCGCTTATCATCTTCATACCAATTATGATGATTTGGGCAGCGCTAAGCTGGAGTTTATCACCACCACAGCAAAGCTACTTGATTCAGACAGATCCTGCTACATCCGATATTCAGCAAAGCTTTAATAACTCAGCTTTACAGATCGGAATTTCAATGGGGTCAGCCTTTGGTGGTATTGTCATCAATCAAACTTCTACAATCTCACACGCAGCTTGGTACGGGGGCGCACTTGTACTCATTGCGTTGGCATGCGCAGTCTTTTCTTTAACGAGAAAAACAACCGGAAGAGAAGAAAAAATTTCTGCTTCGACTGTCCATCATTCGAATATTTAAAGTTAAAACAATATCCGGTGATATACCGGGTGTTGTTTTTTCTTTTTATAGTTAAAAAATGTATATTGTGTTATGATAAGCAAGCCTATCACACTCTCGAATAAATCTGAATTATTGGAGAAAAAACTAATGGAAAATCTTAATTTAATGCTTGAAAAACACAGTCATCTGGAAAGCGAACGTCTTTTTTTACGTCCGATTTCAATTGAAGATACTGAAGATATGTACGAATATACAGCGGATGAAGAAACAACGAAATTCCTTTATCATGCACACAAAGATCTAGAACAAACAAAGAAAATGATTGAGAATTATTTTCTGAAAGAACCTGCCGGGAAGTACGCGATCGTATTAAAAGAAAGCAATAAAATGATCGGTGCGATTGAATTCCGTGTCCATGAATGGAATAAAAGCGGCGAACTTGGTTTTACATTGAACCGCAGTTTCTGGGGAAAAGGCTATATATCAGAAGCAAGCAAAGTTGTATTGGATCTAGCCTTCAACATCCTTGGCCTAGAACGAGTATTTGCGGAGTCTCACGTTCAGAATGCTGCTTCCGCTAAAGTAATGGAGCGTTTAGGGATGACCCACGAAGGAACAATGCGAAAAAATCACATGATTAAAGGTACTCTTGTAGATAGTGTTTATTATTCTATTTTAAAAGAGGAGTTCCAGCAGGCTTAATTAATACCCTCAATTACTAAATAAAGCCCTTCATTCTGATTCAGAGTGAAGGGCTTTTCCTATTCAATCGTTTCTCGCATTATTAATTAGAAAGGATTAGTATTCATTAATGTAGCGTTTTTGATATACATGCGGTTATTCAGCTTCAATTGCGCAATAATGTACTCTGCAATATCTTCCGGGTGCATATATTGATCTCTTTTTTCATCCGGCACTAAGTTCAGTGCATCCGCCAAATCTGTTGCAATTGTACTTGGTGCTAATGCAGTTACGCGAATATTGTTGCGGCGTACTTCCGCTGCTAACGACTCTGTTAAGCCGATGACACCGAATTTAGAAGCGCTGTATGCACTTGATGTTGCTGCACCGTTTAAACCGTTTGTAGATGAGATATTGATAACATCACCTGCATTTTTTTCGATTAATTGCGGTACAATTGTGTGCGATACATAAAAAGTACCCATTACATTGATATCGACAATTTCCTTAAATTCTGCAGGGTCCATATCAACGAGCTTATCAAACTTTCCTACGCCCGCATTGTTAACTAAAATATCCGTTAATCCCAACTCTTCTTTTAGATGGGCAGCAGCTTTTTGCACTTGTTCCAAGTTCGAAACATCCGCCACTGCATAGGCAGCTTTAACACCCTGGCTTTCGATTTCTTTTGCCACTTGCTGCAGTGCATCTTCTGAACGTGCAATGATCCCTACGTTCACACCCTCTTTTGCTAATGCTACCGCTACCGCTTTACCGATTCCGCGTGCAGCACCTGTTACAACTGCTACTTTACCTTGCAATGATTGACCCAATTTCATCGTCTCCTTTATACGTTATTCCAATATAATTTTAACATAGCAGGCTTCTTTACGTCTTATATTGCGTTCGGATCCTGTATGGATTTACTGCGCTAATTACCACGATTAGATAAACCTAAAATATTTTCAATTCGTCCTCTGTTATAACGTTGCGTTAATATAAATGGCAGATTTGCGAAAAGTGCGTAGAAAATATTAATCCAGCCTGCCCAAACAGGATTCCACAGGAAAAATAGAGGCGCAGGCAAGATAAGCAGCCAATGTGTCATCTCCGCTCTTTTGGTTTCTGCGGCAAAGACGAGTAGATCTTCCCGCTTCGTACCATGTATGTGGCTTTTATTGTAACTTTTCTTTGCAATCGATGACCCATCGATTAAGTGCTTTTTCCATTTCTTCACTAAGAAAAGTCGATTCCAAATCTCCCCGTGCTGCTCCCACTTTGCAATACGGAAAAATACAATATCCTTTAGAAAAATGCGTAAAGGAATTTTGAAGCAAAGAACCGATATCGAAAAATGAAGAACGAGCCATGCTGCTATGTTAACAACGAGAAGCCAAACTGCATTAATAACTGTCATACCTCTCTCCTATTACACTTTGATTTTTCTGCCTCTCCACATTACCGAATGCAATACATGCGTACGGTATAATGAGTACAAAAATACTGCTGTAAAAAATAAAACAAAAATCGGATAGATCAAGAAAACCATTAGGTGGAAATTCCCTGCTCTTCTCGCAAGAAAATACAAATGCCCACCATATAATAAATAGACAACAATACTGCTGAAGAGCGCTACAGATGAATCCGTTAAAATGGCGAGTAATGGCGCCAATACAGCCAGAATCACGCCAAAAATCCAAAGCTGAATGAGCAGCATGACAAATTTATGAGTGGATTGCGATGCTGTTGCCAGATTTTTCGTCCAGCCTTCCATCAACTGCTTCGGCCCCTCCTCATACATCCGCATATTAATAATCCCTTTCCCGGCATAATTGGTTACCGGTAAATCTTTCGCCAAAAATACATCACTTAGCGCAAAGTCATCCATAATTGATTCTTTCGCAGCTTCATGTCCTCCAGTTGTAATATAGCTCTCCTTATCACAAAGAATACATGGTCCAAAAGATCCTGCCGTTGCAAACTTGTCTTTCCAAAAAGTAAATACATTCATTCCTGTCAGCACAATAATATTAAAGATTACCGATAAATTTTCATATTGTTTTACAATACGATGATATGGTTGAATGGATAATATTCCTTTACTGTCTTGTTTGCTAAAGCTGTCTACAATCCGCTCAAGACTGTCCTCAGCGGCAAGCTGTACATCTGCATCCAAAAACAGCAGCAATTCTCCATTTGCAGATTGCGCCCCATATGCACAAGCATTGGATTTACCCGGACTCATCCCGCCTATTTGTTTACTTTTTAAAACCTTTGCTCCGTATGATAATGCAACTTCAGCCGTATGATCCGTGGAACCATCATCAACTACAATTTTTTCGAAATGCTTCCAATTTTGCATTTGAAGCGACTTAAGTAATGGCGGCAAGCGAAGCGCTTCATTTCTTGCTGGTATGATAATCGATAATGAAGGCAATGGTTGATTACCCTCTATTGCCGGCGGTTTTCTTGTAGACCAAAACATCAGCACACCACATAATAAGCCGAGTAAGGATAGTATTTGCACAACCAAATACAAAGTTTCCATTCATCATGTTCCTTCCTTTTGTATTTGCCTTCTAGCTCGTACTACTTACTTCTTCCTATCTTTTTCGATCAGTTTCTTCGCCACCTGCTGTCCGCTAAGTGTAACCATTGGCATACCGCCACCAGGATTTACAGTTCCTCCGACGAAATATAAATTGTCATAGCGTTCACTTTGCTTCGGGTGCTTAAATCCTTTATTCATTTTCTTATCGGATACAGTCCCGTAAATCGCTCCTCGGTCTGAAGAATACGTTCGTTCAATATCATGAGGTGTCCACATATCTTTTGTGACAATACTTTCTCTAAGATTGTCTAATCCCATGTTTTCCAGCTTGATTAATACCTTCTCCGCAAACTCGGTGTACTGCTGCCTAGTTAAAGGCTTTTCTTGAAGATGTGGAATATGCGGAAGAATTTTAAGATTTTCGTGACCAGGCAATGCTTGTTTTGGATCTGTTTTATTCACATTCACTAAATAAATGACCGGATCATCAGGAAGTTGGTGCTTATCAAAAATCAGATTCATTTGCTTTTTCGTATTTTTAGAGAAAAAGAAATTATGGTGGGCCAGTTGAGGGTAACTGTTTTTAACCCCTAAATGTAAAACAAGACCTGAGCTTGCAGGTTCGAATTTTTCATCTAATTTATCGGTATAACTTTCTTTTTCCTCGGTTAACTGTTTATATGTCGGGATGACTTCCATATTGGAAACAAAATAATCAGCAGTCAGTTTCGTACCATCATCTGTGTAAGCTGCCATAATCATTCGTTTGTTTTTATCCAACTTTACGATCTTTTTCCCGAGATGGAATGTCACACCGATTTCTTCAGCTAGCTTCACTAAAGCATTTGCCAAATTGTGCATTCCGCCAGGCACATACCAGACCCCCTGGGCGTGCTGCATATAAATCATCATATTAAGGACAGCCGGCGCATGATAGGCCGAAGATCCGACATATTTTACAATATAACTTAACATATCCCGGAATTGCGGGTTCTTAATTCTTTTATCGATCGCCTCAAACATTGTCGACGATAAATCAAATCTCCTTAATGATTGAAACGCACCGTGAAATTGAAGCACTTCCTTCAGATTATCTAATCCTTGATTAAAATAACCTTCCTCCGTGATCTCATATAGATCCTTAGAATATTCAAGTAATTTCTTGTATTGTTTAATATCTTTTTTCGTCAGCGACGGATTCAAATTTTCCATATCGTACAGATCTTCATGTAAATCAAGTGTATTACCATCCGGGAAAAATGAACGCCACTGATGGCTCAATCGCTGAATCTTCACATAATCACTCATTTTTTTTCCGCTTTGCTGAAATAACGTTTCGAATATGTGAGGCATCGTTAGTATGGATGGTCCTAAATCAAAACCGAAACCATCCTGTTCTAAACGGTTCAGCTTTCCGCCGAGATGTTTGTTCTGTTCATATATATCAACATCGTACCCTTTTTGCTGGAGCGAAATGGCTGCAGATAAACCGCCAAGCCCTCCGCCTATTACAACCACTTTTTTCTTACCTGACATATTGTCTCCCCCCCTAATTGCTTTTTATTTAAACTCTCATCTGTTCTAGCCGTTCCTTAGCCACAAAATTTCTTTTCGTTAAGCAGTCATAATGATTTTCCCGAACCACATTTAAAATCTCCCGGTAAACAGTTGCTGCCGTCATAAGCGGTGCTTTACTGTCGTCATCATAAATCATAAGGTGATTTGAAAATGCATCATATAAAGTTTCGGCCCGTACCGCCAAATGTTCCCAAAGATTGATAAACGATTGATCAATTAATTGTTGATTCAGCTTTTCTTCGCCATATCCGAAGCGTAACCGTTCCATCTCGGGAAGGTAAATACGGTTCTTTTCATGAAAATCTTCACCTATATCCCGTAATATATTCGTAATCTGCATTGCAATACCGAGATCAACCGCAGTCTTTTTAAGATATTGGTGATTTTCCGTTGCAATAATCGGTAGAAGCATCAACCCGACAGAGCCGGCCACATAATAGCTGTACTCTTCTAATTGTTGGAGTGTTTTTGGTGAAGAAAAATCAATATCCATCTCTTGTCCCGTCAACTGATCATAAAAAGGCTGAATATCCATTTCAAATGTATTAAATACATGTCGCAACGCTCTCCATAATGGATGATCTCGTTCTTCATGGCGGCTGAAAAGATCGAGCTCATGGCGTAATTGATTGATAGCCGCGCTCTTAACTGCAGCAATTGGATTTTCGTCCACACTATCATCAGCTAATCTGCAAAAAGCATAAATGGCATAGACCGCATACCTCTTTTCCGCAGGAAGTCCTGAAAATGCAAAATAAAAGCTTTTGGAATGCTTTTTAATAATATTTTCGCAGTATAGTAAATCCTCGTTCAATTGTTGCTGTATCATATCAATCTCCCCTTTTGTAAAATAGTTTAATAGTCAAACTGAATCCCTTGATCATCTGATATGAGTTCCTGAGCAGCTATTTTAGCGGAGAGAAGAACGATCGGCACACCTGCACCGGGATGCGTACTGCTTCCCGTAAAGTATAGGTTTTCGCAATGGGTTGCTTTACTTTGCGGGCGCATATGATTACTCTGTCTCAACGTTGGCTGCAAACCGAATGTTGCGCCGTTGTAGGCATTGAACTGATGTTTGAAATCCAATGGTGTTGTGTACGATTCCGAGACAATTTCTTCTTCCAGATTTTCTAATCCTTTTATTTTTTTCATTTCACGAATTAAGTAATCCCGGTAGTATTGAATGGTTTCATCATTCCACTCATATTTCGCCGTTGAAAGTTCGGATACCGGCAGCAATACATAAATGGCTTCCTTTCCTTCCGGTGCCATCGATGGGTCGGCTTTAGACGGAATATGAATGTAAAATGCGCCGTCCTGAAGTTTTTCCCCTGAAAAAATATCGTTTATATTTTTCTTCATCTCACTTTTGAAGACAAAGTTATGCACGCCTTCTATTTGGTCGTATTTGCGGTTCGTTCCTAAATAAAGAAGGAAGCATGAGCAGGAATACTTCATCGCATCAATTTTTTCATCGGTGTATTTCCCCTTCGCCTTTTTATCTTGAACAAGCTCCTTCATTGCATATGGGAAGTCGGCATTACACATAACGTAATCTGCCTCTTCTTTTCTGCCATTTACATAAATTCCATCGGCACGACCGGACTCGATGGAAATTTTCTCGACATTGGCATTGTAGTGGATTTTACCACCGAGTTCATAAAACAGTTTTTCCATCGATGTCGCCATTGTGTGCATCCCGCCTTTGATAAACCAAACCCCGTACAGAAATTCAATCATAGGAATAATGGAATACAGTGATGGTCCGTTGTATGGGGAGATACCTATGTACAATGTTTGAAAACTAAGCATATTTTTAATTCGTTCATCTTTTATATATTTACCAATAAAATGATCGGCACTATCGAAGATTTTTAATTTTAAAGTTTGCTTAATCATAAATGGATTGTAAAAGTCTTTAAATTTGCGGAAAGGCCGTTGGATAAAATAATTCTTTGCGATGATAAAGCGTTTATATATTTCCTGTAAGTAATCCAGAAAACCTTGTGCATCATCAGGGTTTATACTTTCCAGTGTTTTCATCATTTCGGTTAAGTCAGACGAACCTTTATAAGGGCGATCCATCTCGTCTTTAAAATACACTTGAAACATTGGATTGAGTTTTTCCATTGGTATGTAGTCATCAGGGTCCCGGCCGCATAATTCGAAAACCTCCCTGTATAGTTCAGGCATCATCACAATGGTCGGTCCTAAATCAAATTTAAAACCATCCTTTTCAATACGATGCATTTTCCCGCCCGGCATTCCTTCCTTTTCAAACAATTCCACTTCATAACCCGCTTGCTGTAGACGAATTGCACTTGCCATGCCAGCTACACCAGCACCAATAACAATGACCTTTTTTTTCATATTTGCGCTCCCCTATAAATTATTTAAATGATGATATTCGCTCTTTTTCATATGTAGATTTCTTCTCATCGTTCAACGTTGTACAAAATAAATATTTGTATAACCTTTTATTTTCAATTTTTTACTTTTCCTCTAAAACGTTTACCCTTTATGCTTTGCTTTCAATCCTAATATTTAAGTTACTTTTTCAGTTTTATTGTTCAATTTTTAAATTTCTATTCATTTATAATTTCCGTTGAATTTTACTAGGTTTGTATAATGTTTTTAGTGAAAATCCAGCAACACAATAAAAAAGACACTAATTCAAATTGAATTGTGTCTTACAGATTGTTATTTTAATTTTACTTCGACAAATTTCTATATAAGTTTGCTTACATGTAAAAACTATAGGCATTACATAACACTGCTTTTACAGCGTTGCCTATACGCAATGTATTGTTTGGATATGTTCAATATTTACATACGTCCGTTTCTCTTTTGCTGTTATCAGCTCGAGCATCTTGCCGTTAATACTTTTTACTTTCCCGATATGATGTGTTTTCTCCCCCATATTTAACACGATCAGCTTATTCAATAGTACCGCCAGCTGTTGTTGGAAATTCGCTTCAAACTCCTTTTTTGCTTGTTTCCAGCTAAACTCTGTCTCAGTTAAACCATACGGTCGCTCGTTAGACGTATAAGGAATAAGCCATTTTATATGTTTTATGGGAATATAGATTTCTTTATAAATAGGTGAATCGAACACAAGATAATCCTCCATAACCTCAAGAATCGTGCCATATAAGTACTTTTTACCGATAATACATATTTCCTGGTTAATTCCCTTTGCCTCTTTCAGGATACTCTCAAATGTTAAATTCTTTTTATTATCTATCAAAGGAATAATCGGAGAATCGGAAGGCTCTGCAAATTCAGTATCTGGTGTATCCGCTACAATATACTCAATATGGCTCACGGGGATATAAATAAAATTTTCTCCGTTAAATAATACAATAATGTCGCTGCCGCTATCGAAAATAATCCCTTTAAAAAGCTGATCTCCTATTAAACTGACTGTGACATATACTTTTTGATCTCCTAGCCATATGTCATACAAATTACTTCCTCCTATCTACTGAACAACCAGCATAATCCATAAATACAAACTAAATAAACTGACAAACAATCCAATTGGAATAACGAGGAATGTAACTTTCAAATATTTCCGCCATGTCATTTTCACACCAAACTTTTTAAGTTCAAACATCCAAATTAATGTGGCAAGTGTACCAATCGGTGTTAACAGCGCTCCTATATCACTCCCGATTACACTGGCGAGATATGCAATCTGTACAATAAGAGGTTCCAGTCCCATATCAACAATTGCCATTGTACTAAGCATGACGGCCGGTAAATTATTTACTAAATTTGAAAGCACAGTAGTCAGCATTCCCATAATAATCGTTGCCTGTAATGCATCCTGAGCTATGACATCGCTTATCGAAGATACAATGAAGTCGTTTAAACCGACATTTTTGAGACCATAAACAAGGACATACATATTAAAGGCAAATAAAAATATTTGCCATGGTGTATTTCTTATCACATCTTTAATTCCAATGCGTATATGGATCCACCGATAAATAATGAGGATGGCAGCACCGAATAAGCCGATAAATTCCAGCGAGATACCAAAAGGAGTGAGGGCAAAAAACGCAGTTCGAGTTGTTATAATAATGAGGATACATATTTTGAACATCTTCCAGTCGATATCTTCCGGATTGCCTGCCGGATCAAGAGGATGAGTATATAATTGAGTAGAATGGAGGTGTGCACGTTTTAAGGGAAACATTATAGAAACTTTCGGTATATCCTTTTTGAAATATAAAAAAAGCAGCCAGGCGATAACAAAAATACCAATCATCGATGGGATAAACATCATAAGTACATAATCATTTAAAGTGAGTCCGATAATTTTCAGTGCAATTAAGTTCGAAATATTACTAACTGCAATGGGGGCACTGGCAGCTGTAGCAATAAGGGCGCCTGAAATTAAGTATGGATACATTTGATGCGGTTTAAATTTGAGTAGTTGGACTATACGAATGATGATTGGTGTAGTAATCAAAATACTGCCATCATTATTAAACAGCACTGTCATCAAAAAGCAGAGCAAATTTGTATAAACGTAGAGCCTAATGCCAGATCCTTTAGACCTGTTGACAATGTTGAACGCAATCCACTTAAAAAAGCCGATACTTTCCAAAACAATCGTCATCATAATGGTCGAAAGGATTGTAAGTGAAGGTCCACTGACGATGCCCAGAATATCAAGAATGTCAGTCCACGATACAATACCCAGGATTAACACAATTGCCGCCCCGATAGTTGTTGGAACCGTTTCGTTCACATTCTTAGGTCTCCATAACATAAAGACAATCGTGAATGTAAAGATAATAAGCATCATGATGAGCGAGCTATCCCACATTAATATCCGCCGCCTCATTACTAATAAATTTCGATCTTACTGGTTCATGTGCTACTTCTTTCTCTAGTTCCATTACTGGTTCGATTCCTGGCCCGTTGACTAGTCTTTGTTCAATTGGAGCTGAAATATATAATTTATAAAATAAACCTCCCACTATTGAGAAGTAGAGGATTATAAATAAAATGAGCACCATTTCACCTCCTTCTTTTAGGATTTTGGCACGAATATTAGTTTAATGACTTTTTAAGTGGCTAAATAAGCTATTACTTTCTTCTGTTTCCTGAAGACTTTGAATTCGAACTACTTTTTGCTTCTTGACTTTGAGCTTCCTGACCTTCTTCTTGGCTCTCTTCTTTTACACCGAAGCTGATATTGCGAATATGGAACATTGAAAGCTGGATAACTTCTTCCTTAGAGAAAATCGTTACGTAATCATCTTCAACCTCATTTAAAATCCCCTCAAGTGATTCCGGGCCACCGCGGTTTACCTTTACCCAGCTATGTCTAAAATTCGTAATGACGGACTTGAAATCTTCGCCTTGGTAGTAACCTACATTTTCATTTCCTTCGAATCCTTTGTCTAGACCGCCCTTAGCATGAAGTGTAATACTCTTTACGTGTTGCATTTTGTAGTAAACAACACCATCATCTTTCGTGAATAGCACAAAATAATCCCCTTCTACTGCCAGCAACATTCCAACGCGTGACTCTGGACCACCTCTGTCGATTTTTACAACTTTCCCGACAAGCGAAAGCATTAAGTCTCTGTTCATGATGTTATACTCCTCCTATTTTTAGCTTACTGAAATAATATGAATTCCTTTTTTTAATAAAGAGGTAAATCGCCCACTGTTTCAAAACTTTACATTAACGGCATTTAACCCGAGCGTAATAAATTGCCTTTTAGTAAAGAGGTAACTATAGATTTAAACCAAGAAAGGCTTTGTACTACACGGCTGTTTAATAAGCAGGTCTTTTCGGAATTAGCTTTCACAATTGGAAATAAATAAAGGTAGTTATTGCTGTTATTTTCAAATCTTAAATAACAACAATCATCTAACTGTGATTACTCAAATACAATTCACTCCTGTATCCTTTTCATAATTTAATTGCTATATATTTTATGAAAACGATGCGAAGAAGGTTAAAAAGAGGCATTATTTTATAATAAAGAAGGAAAAATTTTATAAGTTGAGGGGTTCTGGAAATATGAATAATTACAAAATAAAAAACCAACCCCACATGGCTTTCGCTTTGTGGAGTTGGTTTTTACTTTTCAAGCACTTGTTGTACTACATTCCCATTTAAAGTTTAATTTTGCATATATCCAGCACAGGAAATTTTACTTAATTTTTATATAGTTATTAGAATTTTCATACAACCAAACTATATTCCCGAAATCATCTATAGTAAATGCCGCTATATGATCATCTTCTCTAAATACTGCTGTATCGTTTTCGTTTTCGGGAAGCGTTAACTCAATCACTCCAGCAATATCTTTTGCTGTTAGGGTTTTTGTTTGCACTGTTTGTATCCCCGACACTGTATATCCTCTATAAGCTGCAAAAATCTCTTCAGAAGTTACCTTTGTTTTATTTACGAGAGTTGCGTAATATAGCGTTTGGTTTATAGTTAAATCAAGGTCATTATCTCTACCTATAACAACACCAAATCCTACACCGACTTCTAGTTTTTTAGAATATTTCCTACCATTTAATATCGACGGATTAACAAGTTCTGCGCCCCAATATTCATTTTTAATCTTACCTGGCCAGTAGTACTTACCGATGACATCTAGATTAAATGCATTTTTGTCTACATAATCATATGCGTCTTCGTTATTTTCAAGCATTGTAACTCTTATCGTGTCACTAGCTGTAGAAGATACAGCAGTTGATGTTGTTATTACTAAAGTCGACTGACTACCTGTCGACGTTCCAGGGGTATAGCTCTTCACTGAAAACTGATCAGTGATATTATCTGAGCTGTTATCTGTTATTTTCATTATTTTTGATAAATCAAAACCTGGTATAATACTAGACTTGTTAAACTTACTTACATCATTTTGTCGCATAATTGACTCATTAAAAGTAATGGTAAATTCCGCTGTATTAGTTTCTAACGGATCTCCTTTACGATAAATAACTGAATTTGTAAGATATGGCTTCACACCATCCGTATAAAAATCCTTAACAATTAGTTTACCATTCGGCTCATCTGTCGATATTGGTGGAGTATCATTATCTACCTCTCTTATCGTAAAATTACCATATACATCTTCTACACCTATTAAAAATGAATATTCCATATGTGGATCTAAGTTTGTAATTTCAACTGTTGGATTACCAGCTTTAAACCCTTCTTTTTTATAAAGACCAGCCTGGTTAGCAAAACTTGTAAAGTATTGTAAACGTGTTTTATTATCAAAGGAAGTATTATTGATATTCTTAATTTCCGAACGGGTTTCTAATAAACCTTTGGTCGTATGATTAAAATAGTCTGCACCTTTAGAATCTGTATTCCATATATAGGTATTGGTATTATTTGGATCTTTTCTATACTTAGGGATTGCTGCCACATGAAGTGTACCATCCTCATCTGAATTAAATGTTATTAAAGCTGTTTCATTTTTATATCTATCTATTCCTGTTATTGGTGACTGAATAATATAATTCGAAGTCAATGGTGGCTTTGTATCAGTAATCAATGTTTTTTGATCCCAAACGGATATCTTTCCTGAACGATCCTTTAGCAAAATATAAATAGAGTAATCTTTAAATTCACTGATTCCACTTGGTCTAGAAATAGGCGGCAATGTAATTTTCCCTAATTCTGCCGGTCCGGTACCTTTAGCTAAATAATCATTTAAACTATCCGTTTGAAATTTTCCAGTTACTGTTTCAGAATCAAATTCATCAACAAAATCTCGTGGTGTAATAGTATCTTTATCATCAAAATATCCATTCTCCAATATCATATAGTAATAAGTACCAGCTTTATTGGTCGTTACGTCAATTAAAAATTTGTTGTCTGTTGGTGAAGATTCAACTTTATCAATCTTTAATTTTGGCGCTAATGCATCGGTATGGTTATATACCGCATAGTTACGTGGTGGATTTCCTCCAGGAGCTGTTAGCGCGCTTTCAAATTCATTTTCCGCCAAGTCTTTTACTCCTGGTAATACCGTTGCACGAATTGTATCTCCATTTACCAATGCTGTAACAGAAGGAATCTTAATACGAATACGTTTATCAGAATAAATTACTTCACTAGGTTTAATTTCTTTTTGACCTGTAATATTGACAATGCCGGTTCCTGATAATACATAGTTATTAACATTTTCAGCGCTTGCTTTATCTAACTCTTCACTGACTGAAATGTAAAAGTAACCTTCATTTGAATTAGATGAACTTACAGGCGTTAATTCAGTATTAATAACATACGGATAAGTCGTATCCGGTGCTTCTGTCTTCAACGTAATCTTCGGAGCAGGGTTGCGCATTTTATTTCCTGATTTATCGACCATCACCGCATATATTTCATACTCTGTATTTGGCTTAATATCACCGATTGCAGGAGTTGCACCATATTTCGTTTCAGTAATGACAACATCATCAGGTTTTGTAATTGTCCCTTTTCCCGTATAGCGTTTCATAATTTCATCGACAGTCGGATCCGGCATCGTAACGGGTGATTTTTCGCGAATATAGTAATAGTATTCGCCCGGCTCGGTAATTCCCTTAATAACAAATTGTACACGCTTACCGCCATACATCGTTTCGCCTTTATCGAGGCGGAATGTCGGTGGTCGGTTATCGATTGTCGAGAATTCCTGCTCTTCCTTCTCCGATACATTATCCGCATCATCAATGACGATTGCATAAATGACATAGTCCGTCATTGTCTCCAGACCGGATACAGTAAATTTCACAGGCTCGTCCATTACGAGTGGACCATTGCCGTTATATTTTGTACCGCCTGTTTTAATCTCGCTTATTGTCGGCGCTTTTTCATTCGCCTTTTTAATGACATAGTAGTACGTACCATCTTCATCTGCTGTTAATGTCACATCGGCTGTCGATCCGCCCGCTTCCACATCCAGCTGTGTAATAGTTGGAGACGTAACATCGGTAACAATCGTATTTTCAACCGGATCACGGTCAACCGCTTTTCCGTCTTCGTCCTCTACATATCCAATGTTCGGGTCATCCGTTTTATAATCGTCAAACACATCATTTACGGTTTTATTTTTCGGAATGATTGCCTTAGAGATATAAGCATGTGTTCCAAGATTCGTAAAGCCATTGCTCGATGTAATGTAATAAAAATCATATGTGCTGTCTGTATTCAGGTGCACATTTTTCAATGTATTTTTATACACGTATTGAATGTCATGAACCCCATAAATAGAAACATTATAGTCCGTATCAATATACATTGCTTTCGGGCTTGCATACAGCTCTATATTTGCTACATTTCCCTGAACTGTCAGGCGGTCGATATCATAGTTGGCTTTTAAAAACGTACGGTCAGCCGTTACATACAATTGACGAATATCCGCATTTTCAAAATCCACATACTTCTTAATGTTCGCCATCCGTTCAGTATACTTTTGCAGGTGCTCAGGTTTTGTCGGATCCGGCTTATCCTGTAGCGTTTCCTTATCCACAGGGTTTAGGAAATCTTCATTTTTCGGATCTGTAGGTGTTCCCCAGTCGATAAACGATGCGAAGTTTCCTATACTTGCAATGCGTACATTCTCCAATGCGCCAAGAGAACGTCGAGGTGCTTCTGCAACTTCTACACGTCCTGTAAAATTAATATTTTTAAAGCGAACATAGCTTCCATGAACGACAAGTTCTCCTGCAAACGAAGAATAGCCCCCATCAAGCGCCAATAAACGCGAAGAATTTCCGCTCGCATTGATTGTCAGCTTCGAAATATTTTGTAGGGTCTTCCCTGAATAGCTTCCTTCGATATAGGCACCTTTTAATACATTTTGATTTCCCGCATTAATAATACTGCGTAAATGGGATGCCACAGTGTACGCGACACCGTTTATGTATATTTGATTTCCTACAATATCCCCGACTACGTAGACAGGGTTGCCACGGTCTGCTTTTTCTGCACGCCAAATAAAAGTCGCCATCTGTCCGCGTGTTACGGTATTAAATGGATCAAATGAAACAGGAGTTTTTCCTTTTGTTATATTCAAATCGTAAAGTGTCTGTATAAAATATGCATTGGCATTTTTATTCGAAACATCCTTAAAACCGTGGTTAAGTTTTGTGGAAACGCCAAACTTGAAGCCAAGCGTTAATATTTTCGCCATTTGTCCGCGTGTAATCGGCTCTTTTGGCTTAAAAGTTTTATCTGAATAGCCATTAATGACACCCGCTTCTGCCAATGCAGCGATGTAACGATAGTTTGGATTATTCACCGTCACATCTTTAAAGCCGGGATTTTTTGGATTTGTTATATTAACATCAATCGTCAGTGCCAGCATTTTTGCGGCATCTTCACGAGTAATTGCTGCGTTTGGTTTAAATGTACCGTTTGAATAGCCTGTTGCAATTTTACGGTTGGCTAAATCGATAATCGGCTCATAATAATCCGCATTGGGATTTAAATCACTGAATGAATAGGCATTTGCCTGGTGAGGTATTGCGACCAGCACACCACTTGTCGCCAAAACCGTTGCGACCGCTGCCTTTGAAAGTTTTTGTGCTTTTTTCGAGTCCATGTTAGAAAATCCCTCCTTTTTGAAATGTCGTAACATGTTCAATCTAGTAAAAACTTCTATTATTTATATCGGCTAACAGTGCGCAAAACTGTATGAAATTTATGTAGTTTTTCATTTTAATTCTGGATTTCTAAATTTGGACAAAAAAAGGAACGACCCTGCTCCGACATATTGTCATAAAGCAAAACCGTTCTATAAATAAATAGCCAACCATCCATATTTTACCCTAGCTAAAAACTATCTAATCTTTAATAGGGTTTCTATACTTAGTTAATATTCACTAAAGTTATATTTTATTCCTGACTTGGACTATTTTTTTTAAAATAATAGAGAACAAGAATTCAATGTTTGTTTTTTCTATATTTCTGCACATTTTGCTTATTTTCGCACTATAATTTTCAGAGTATTTAAAATATAATAGAGTATAGAGAATTAGATAATAAGGGGACTCTTTTTCTTATATTTATATTTTTTTGAAGGTGGTAGCATATATTGCTCTTTCGGAGCTTTCGTTTGTATTAGTTCTACATTCTACTTTCAAAAGCAACTGTTCAACACATAAGGGGGATGGGTATGACGATTTTAAATGGGTTAAAGATTTTGGATTTTTCTTCTCTATTGCCTGGACCGCTTGCGTCAATGATGTTTGCGGATCTCGGGGCAGATGTGATTCATGTGGAGTCAGAACGCCGTGTTGATTTAATGCGGATTATGCCTCCCTATGATGAGGACAAGGAATCCTACTTCCATCAGCATTTAAACCGTTCAAAAAAGTCTCTGCAGCTCAATTTAAAGTCTGCGGAGAGCATCGAAATTATTAAAAAGCTTATCCAAGATTACGACATTATCATTGAAGGATTCCGTCCAGGTGTAATGAAGCGCCTCGGAATCGACTATGAAACATTGCGTGAATATAACCCGCGCCTAATTTACTGCGCAATTACCGGCTATGGACAAACCGGACCATATGCAACGCGGCCAGGTCATGATAATAACTACTTATCGATTGGCGGGGTGTTGGATCATTCCCGTTTGAAAGATAAAAAGCCTGTTGCAATGGGAATTCAAATTGCGGATATTGCCGGCGGGACAATGCATGCCGCTATCGGAATTTTAGCGGCTGCTCTACACCGTGAAAAAACTGGCGAAGGGAAATTTATCGATGTCTCGATGACCGATGCGATGTTTTCAATGAATGCTTTATATGGCACGCAATATCTTGGAAGCGGTCGTCCACCACAGCCGGAAGAGGAAATTTTAAATGGCGGAACATTTTATGATTACTATCGTACGAAAGACGGTCGTTACTTTTCTGTCGGCAGCCTGGAGCCTCAGTTCCGCAAACTGCTATGTGAAGCGCTTGGCATTCCGGAACTGATCGACAGCACATTCAATGACTCCTACTATACACAGCAACGATTTAAAGAAGCAGTTACCGATGCATTTTGTTCGAAGACATTCGATCAATGGCTTGAAATTTTCAATGAAGATTTCCATGGATGTGTGGAACCGGTTCTTACATTTGACGAAGCTTGTGAACACCCGCAAATTAAAGCGCGGAATATGCTTGTAGATGTTCAGAAACCGGATGGATCCTCACAGCGCCAAATTGGAACAGCCTTGAAAATAAGCGGTGTTGAACCGACTTACAAACATGTAGGGGCAAAAATAGGTGAACATACCGAGGAAATTTTAACTGCTTACGGCTATACTAAAGAACAAATCGAACAGCTAACAAACGATGGCGTATTACAATAAAACAAAAAGGTGAAGCATGCATCGGCATTGCTTCACCTTTTCATTATTAACATAATACAACACGGCGCTCAATAAACTGGCGCAAATATTGGAAATGATGCGGGATGAGCAAATATTTTTTATAGACCGCTAACAGTTTCTCCACTAGCACATCTTCTTCAGCCCAAAACAGTATTTTCAACAAATTGCAAATATGCTGTGATGTCATTTCAGCTATACGATAATAATCGCTGTTTTTATTCAAATAATGTTGCTGCCAGATAATGATCGATTCGCGAATGTTTTGTGGCGAACCATCAACAAATAGAGCAATATCACGTTGAACAGTTGCCTCAATCATATGCAGAATCGTTTCCGTTTCTTCTGCATGAAGGAGCTGGAATATGGCTGCACATGATGCAAGCTCATAATTTTTCAGCAGCTCTATCCCAAGCTCAAACTGTTCTTCTTTTACCACACTATTAATCAGTTCATAAAAGACATGCTCCAAGTAGTTTTTCCGGTAATCTTTCACAAGTGTATCAGGCTGCGGGTTCATGCTGCTCAACACATCCGCATATTCAACAACAAGTTCAATCGCATGATTGTTTATCCGTTCTTCCTCAATTAAATACATTCCTTGCAGTAAAATACTCCGGTAATCCCTTTTATAAACCGCTTCTTGAAACAACATATAGCCAAGCAGTGTTTGCTCTTTCGTATTTAATGCAAACGTTCCGGTTGACCAGTTTTCCAGTAATGCCTGAATACATTTTCGGAGCTTCAGCATATGGCGTCGCCCGCTCGTAAAATGCGTGCGGACATTTAACAGATGCAATTGCTTTACTTCATCCGATTTCGGATTTTCATCATCTATCTTCTGTACGAGCTTATGAATAATTGTTGCAATGCGATTTGCTGTCAGCTGACCGGCAAGCAATGCTTTAAAATGCCGCATTAATTCAACTGGTCTCGTCATATTCATTAAAGGTACTTGTAAAAACAGTGAATAAATCTTTTTCGCACCGATTATTTGCCAAAACTTTTCATCTGCACAATAAATCGGTTGAACAAAAAAATGATTGTTCACTTCATATACATAAATTTTCTTTAATTCTGTTTCTATATGAGTTACAGGGACCGGCTTTGAAAAAATATATTCAATTAGCTGATCAAATGCCACTTCACCATGGTTATGTAAAAATGAAAATAGCACTTTTCTGTTTTCGGACTCGGCAAAAAACTGTTCCATTTTTTCATTCAAAGAATTCGTCTCTTGCACTGAATCACTATTAAATAAGTCTAATCTGCCCCAATAGGTTTTAATTAACTGAAAGCAAAACTTCTCTGCACGCTCCTGTTCCAGCAAAAAATCACTGCTCTGTATAGGTGCGCCCCAAATCGCAGTCTGTTTTACAAATTGAAATTTATCTTCCAAAGCCTGCTCTAGCTTTTTCCCTGTTTGTCCGTTCGTCTGTTGAAAGAGCTGCTCATCAAATGAAAGCAACAACAAAGATCCCTCCATATTTTCCACCTTATTTCTATACAAAAATATACCAAAAAATAAATGTGGATGTAACATATTTAATTTATTTACTTTCCTTCAGTTTGATTCCACAAAAAAAGCATATCGTTTCATTTGCAGCATTTCGTATGATAGATTGCTTAAAACATACGTACTAACAATTGAAATCGATATGCATCATGGCTATTCGTTATGCAAAATAGAGGTCACGATAATTTTTGATGGTTTGGCTTGCACGGGTTTGCTTTTAGTTGCATGATCATAAAAAACAAAAAGCATCTTTCCGTCCATATCTTTCTGATCTACACGCTTTCCCGCCAAATCCACTATTTCTGTTTTTTCACTAATATGGAGTTTAAGTTTCAACTGATCACAGTAAAACACCCGGTCAAATGCACCGACACATACTTCACCTTCTTTATCATACTGGTCAAAAATAATGAGTAATGGTGTTGTATGAGGCGGAGAAATCATCGGCAACGGATTTCTGGAATCAATAAAGGCAATGATTTTCGCCTTGACCGGAATGGCAGATGCCCCAATCTGGTGCCCGTCCTTTGTCATTAAAGGCGTTTTTGATGTAATTTGGAATATGACTTTCTTATTGCCGTCTTTTTCACTAATTGCTTCAATAATACCAATACCGGACTGAACGCTAATCGAGATGACAAGAGCTTCTATCTTCTTGATCAATGGCTGCATTGCTTCATCCCCTCTACTTTTCTAGTAATTTCCTATTTCCCGAAAAATAAAGAACAAAAACTTATCTAATTAATTATGATCGTAGTGCTTCTAATAATGGTCCCGTGGCATTCAGTCATATTGACGCTTAATCGTTTTAAACAGTCTTGCTTTTTTCAAAAGTGATTTTGGCATTTGAACGGTAGCCGTCACAACACCCGGATGTCTGCCGATTTCAATACCACCTGTAATTGTTGCACGGTTTCTTACTTCTTCCACGGTCAGTTCAAATAACTTTGCCGCACGCTCCAGTGCATTTTCTGTAGCCGCATTTAAGTTAACCCCTGTTCCTACAATTGACAACGGGAAGCTCTCTTCGACTTGCTTTACCCCAAACTCTTCTGCCAGCTCTCGTGCTATACGCTTTTCTTCCTTCGTGAAAGGTTTTGCGGTATAGGGCAAATCATCAACATTCGGCAGCAAGATAGGACCGTCCAAGTTTACCTTTTTCAGTACACTTACCTGCAGCTGTACAATACCCGATACATCAGTCGTATGTCCTGCAATTTCTCCATCGCCCTGCATTGCATGCATATCCCCTACATATACACCGCCACCAGGAACCTTTACAGGACAAATGACAACAGCCCCTTCACGCACGCGGTTAATATCCATATGCCCATCTGTACGGTGGATATTCAGCTCATCTTCAGTCATTGTAAATTCATGCGGTGCCCCGATTAAAAACGTTCCGAAGTCACCAGCATTATGAGAATCCGGCATTGCTTTTGACGGTGTTGTCCCAAGCTGACCAACAAACGGACGCATTCTTGCAAGTACCCCGATCAGGTCACTCGGCGCAAATGAAGTAATTGGATTTTGAACTGAATTTTCCGGAGTTCGCATATAGTTTTTGCTGTCTTGAGCAATCCGGCGCGCAGCTTCTTTTCCGACCGTCAATCCGACATTCCCTTTTGAATTGAATGCCATTGTATAGCCGTTGGAAATTTTAAATGGGGTTGTATCCGTTCCGCAAGTCATACATTTTACAGACTCCTGACCGATTCCTTGTACAATTGTCGGCGGATGGAGTTTCCCGCAACCCGGGCATTTCACCTTAACGAAAGGATCTCCGATAAACCGCTCATTTTGCGCTTCGTCTGTTCCCGAAGAAGTCGCAATCGATGTAACTTGAATCGACTTAATTTGGATGACGATTGCGTCCCCGACTTCCGCACCTTCTACATATACGGGCTTCGTTACTTCGTGCCCTCCGCGAATCGCCGGTGTAATCATTGGGCCCCAACAACCAGGAGCTGTATTGGCAATGATTGTACCCCCATCTTTTAAAGGTCCTAACATAGGTGCATTCGGATTTAAAACACCATCTGTAAATTCATTGACGAATAGTGTTTCGGCTGCCTGAATGACCGGTTTATCCTGGTATACCGACTCCCCTGTTACATGTCCATTCACTGATGTTAGTTCATTTACCATCGGAATCCCTCTCTCCCTTTAATTTTAAGTAAATTCAGAAAATTTGAAAACTATCTTCATTATACAATTTTTCACACTATACGTTGGATTTGACCCCTTATAAAAGCAAAACTTTTATCTATCTTATATAATGTGAGCAACTAGTAGATTATGCAGAAGTAAATCGTGAGGAGGAATCTTTTATGGATCAAAAGAAAACGGAAATCCTTTGGCGTGAAGAAAAGTACAATGTAATGTTTTATAGCCAAAATCATTACAATGCTATTCGTCAGGCGATGAAAAATAAGGCTTCTTATGAAGAAATTTCAGCGCTGATCGAACAGGCATTAAGTTTAACACCGACAAAAGGCAGCATGCGCAATGCTTGCCAACATATGTGGGGGTATTTCAAGAAAGTTGCAAACGAGGAAGAGAAAAAACAGTATAAGCAATTGATCCAAACAACAGATTTCAATGAGCTATTAGCCTTTATAAGAAAATTGGCAGAGAAATACGAGGTGACGTATTTACTGGAAAGCCGGGTATTGAATCGTTGAAAAAGAAAGCGAGTTCTAAGAGGAAAAACCCCCTTAAAACTTGTTTAAGGGGATTAATATTTAATATTTATAAGACTGGCCGCCATCGATTGGGATAACGGCTGCGTTAATGAAGTCCGCTTCGTTTGATAGCAGGAATGCCACTAGATAACCGACTTCTTCCGGCTTACCAAAACGTCTCATCGGATTCGGCTTAACAAACTCCTTGCCGACTTCCTCCCAGTTATCGCCACCCATTTGGCGCAGTGAGCCTTCTACCATTGGCGTCATAATCGCACCCGGTGCTATTGCTTTAATCGATATTCCATATTGTCCGTATTCAATCGCCGAGTTACGCGTTAACCCGACAACGCCATGTTTACTAGCCGCATAGCCTGACTGGTTTCCGACGCCACGGATCCCGCCGACAGAAGCTGTATTGACAATCGAGCCGTATCCTTGCTCCTTCATTACTTTCAGCACATATTTCATACCATAGAAGACACCGTTCAAATTGACGGAGATAACTTTATGGAATTCATCAATACCGTAATCTCCAGTTAAGTTTTGCTTCCCTTCAATTCCCGCATTGTTAAAGAAACCATCAATTTTGCCGAATTTTTCAACCGTTTGATTCACAAAATTTTCAACTTCACTTTCCGTAGCTACGTTTGCTGTTACTGACAATGTTTCAGCATTAGGAGCGACTTCCAGCACTTTTTTCTTCGTTTCATCCAGGCCTGCCTGATTTAAATCTACGAGTACAAGCTTTGCGCCTTCCTTTGCAAGCTGTAATGTGGCAGCTTGTCCTAATCCCGATCCTGCACCAGTAACAATTATAACTTTTCCTTCAAAACGATTCATGAGTTGTCCTCCTTTGTAATGAAAAGCTCACCATCAGCATACAGTATTTTCTGTTTGAGTAACATTTATAGCTCTTAAAAGATTTATTATTTTGAAAATTTATAAACTATTCTAAAATAGCAATTGTTATATAGATTCTACTATAAAAAAAGGCATGGTCCCGAGATGAATTCGGACCCATGCCTATAAATTTCTTTAGCCTTATCAGAAAAGCTCAAACAGTAATGCTGTACGTCTATTGAATTCATCCAAATTGATAGCAGCATCTATCGCTTCACGAAATTTCCGCTCTTGTTCTGCGTATTTCCCCGCAAAATGTTTTGCATCGGTCATCGTTGCTTTGTATTTTTCTGTGATTGCTTCTATATTCTTTAGCTCTACTTCTGTCGGATGACAATGCTGGGCAATATCGAAAATCTCGTCACCAGGACGATTTTCATCCGGAAAATATACATGCGGTTCCGTGCTGTCAAAAATACAGAATTTCAGTTCCGGGATAATGACCATATCGATCGAATTGGAATCCAGTCCGCACCAAACGAGTTGTACATCAAACCCCCTGCTTATCGCTTCGTTGGCCAATTTCTTCATCATCGAAGACTTCCCTGTTCCCGGGTATCCTTTAATAAACAATCTCTTTTCAAGATTTTGTGTAATACTCTGTACAGTGTCCCGAGCTCCTGTTGGCGTTAATGTTCCAAGCAGACGGTGTGTAAGCTGTCCGGATTGCTCCCGATTTGTTTCACCGAATAGATTGTGCGACAACTCAGCAAACTGCTGGTTCAATCCGCTCCATTCCATCTGTTTTCTCGTTTCCACTTCCCAGTCATCATGAATATGAATAGCATTTGAAAGCTTCGCAAAACACTGGTCATAATAAGCTTGTTTCGATTCATTCACTGAAGGAAGATTTCCATTCAATGAAATATGTTGTTCATCCACACAGTCATAAAGGGAAATGACATGATCCCGTAACCCTGGCAGTACCGGTTCTATTGACGGGTTTGTCGCTTGAACAATTAAAATGTGATGAGGGGCTTGAATATAAACAGCTTCGACCGTATTTCCAAATAATGGATCATGGAAAAGCTCAATATGTGCTCCTTTTTCAAAGTAATGCGCCCCGATTTTCTGCAGTAACTCCGAAACTTTGAACCCATGCGCACCTTTTAATAAATACACAGCTTTCGCTTCATTCATTAACTCTTTATAAATGTTTTTAATCCCTTGCCCTGTCATTGCCTGGCCGAAGAAATGTTTAATTGTCGTGCTAATAATGTCATCCTTCCATAACCTTGTTAACTTTATTTTTATGTTAACCGGTTAAAAAAGTTGCCATATGCGTTTTTTGTTCATTACATTTTCTAGCTATGCCTTGGAAGATCCGAAAAACAGTTTACGGACTTGGATAATAACTAACGGCACTAACGATAATCCGTAAATCATTAAATATTGGCTATTCGTCAAATTGGCTACCTCGAATAATCCATTGATCAGTACAAAATTCAGTATTGTAAACCCGAGTAAAAAGGCAATCCAAACCGCCAAATTTGAGAAAATCCCTATTTTTAAAATAGATTCTTCCGAACGGCAATTGAATCCATGCAGCAATCTTGATAAACATAATGTCGCAAACGCCATTGTCGTGGCAACTGCTGTATCACCCGTCGATAAGCCTACCTGGAAGGCAATAACTGTGACTGCCGCAATGATTAGCCCTTCAAATCCTACCTGGGTTACGAATTTTTTATTTAACAGTGACTCATTCATATGCCGCGGTTTTTCCTTCATCAGTTTCTTGTTATGCGGTTCCAAACCAATTGCAATCGCTGGCAGGCTATCTGTCAATAAGTTGATAAACAGCAAATGGATCGGCAAAAACGGAGCCGGTAATGCAAAAAGGGTTGCATATAAAACAACGAAAATGGCCCCCGCATTTCCGGATAACAGGAATTTAATCGCGTTTTTAATATTGGCGTAAATGCTTCGCCCATTCGAAATCGATTTGACAATCGTTAAAAAATTATCGTCTGTTAAAATCATCGCTGACGCATCTTTTGCTACTTCCGTTCCTGTTTTCCCCATTGCTACGCCAATTTCAGCCTGCTTTAATGCTGGAGCGTCATTTACCCCGTCTCCTGTCATCGCTACAACATGTCCTTTTTCTTGCCATGCCTTTACAATCCGGATTTTGTGTTCCGGTGATACACGGGCATAGACAGATAAATTTTCCACCTTATTATTCAGTTCGCGGTCCGAAAGCTTTTCAATTTCCTTGCCTTCAATTGCTTCATCAGGGTTTTTTAAGATGCCCAGCTGTTTTGCGATTGCGATTGCCGTAATTTTATGGTCCCCTGTAATCATGACAGGTTTAATCCCCGCTTCAATACAGTCTGCAACTGCCTGTGCTGATTCATCGCGCGGAGGATCCATCATTGCAATCAAACCGATAAATGTTAGGCCCTGCTCGTCCTTTTCACTTATATTAGAAGAAAATACTTCTTTATACGTAACGGCAATTACCCGTAATCCGGCATTCGAAAATGCAGTATTCGCTTGATTAATCTGTTCTATCTGCTTGCTTGTTATAATCGAACTGCTGCTTGACTCAATACGGCTGATACGAGGAATAAGCTCGTCCACTGCTCCCTTTGTAATCATGACATTGCGGTTGCCCATTCTGTGAACGGTACTCATTAATTTTCTAGTGGAATCGAAAGGAATTTCTCCAACACGCGGATGAAGCCCACGTATCAATTGCTCGCTCAGTTCATACTCATGTCCTAATTTAACGAGTGCAAGTTCTGTCGGATCCCCGATCGTTTTATCCCTTAACATCATGGAATCGTTACACAGGATTGCGAAATCGATCAGCTTCTTATGATTCGGATTGCTTAGCTCGAGCTCGTTAGAAGAGAAAAACTGCTCCCCTGTATAAACTTCCTGAACAGTCATATTGTTTTGTGTCAGCGTTCCGGTTTTATCAGTACAAATAATCGATACACTTCCCAAACTTTCTACTGCAGGCAACTTACGGATAATTGCATTTTCCTTTGCCATATTTTGAGTTCCTACTGCCAGAACAATCGTTACAATTGAACTTAATGCTTCAGGAATTGCCGCCACAGCCAAAGAAACTGCAAACATAAAGGAGTCAATCAGCTCACGCCCCCGAATAATATCCAAAGCCAAAATTACGATACAAATCAGGATAATTCCGATGGCAAGACGCTTTCCGAATTTATCAAGGTTGACTTGCAAAGGGGTTTTTTTCTCTTTCGCATTATCGATCAGCTTTGCAATTTTTCCGATTTCCGTATTCATCCCGATTGAAGTAACTGCCACTGCCCCACGACCATTTGTCACAAAGCTTCCGGAGTACACCATGTTTTTTCTGTCTCCTAGTGCAAGCTCTGTTTCAATAATCGGATTGGCTACTTTATCGACCGCCAAAGATTCGCCTGTTAATGAACTTTCATTTATCTGCAAACTATGACTTTCCACTACTCGTCCATCCGCACTAATAGAATCGCCTGCTTCCAAAATGAGCAAGTCCCCGACTATTACATTTCTAGATGGTATTTCAATAATTTCTCCGTTACGTTTAACTTTTGAAACAGGGGCCGCCAGTTCCTTTAAACTGTTCAATGATTTTTCGGCCCGGACATGTTGAACCGTTCCGAGAAGGGCGTTCAATATAATGACAATTAAAATGACTACGGAACTGTCCGTATCTCCAAGGAAGATTGAAACAATAGCCGCAATAATTAAAATCAGCACCAAAAAATCCTGGAACTGCTCGAAGAAAACTTGAAAGATATTTTTCTGCTTACCTTCTTTTAATTCGTTATAGCCATACTTTTTCAAACGGCCCCGGACTTCGTAATCAGATAATCCATACTGCGTCACATCTAACTTTTTCATTACCTCTTGTACAGATGCTTGGTAAAATTCTGTCACCTTCATTTAAAACCTCCTTTAAGTCATTTGATTGGTGCAAATAACTATTTTGAGCAATCCCATTTAAAATAGAAGAACTCTCCCAAAACACTGTATGATAGTTTTAGTATGAAAATGAAAACTTCCCAATAAAAATCTGTGGAAACTTAGTTTTGTATAAAAAAGTGTGGAACAAAACGAAAAGCAGCAATTTTCCATTTAAGAAAATTGCTGCTATTCTGCATTCGGGAGTATTGATTTTCATTTCAGGACGTTTTACTTCCAAACTTTTAAAAAGCTATTTAAATGAGTCCCTTCTAGCTTTGGCTGCTTTTCTTTCTCTAATTTGTTCTTCCATTTGGGCAATGGCTGTTCTGCGACGTGCATTTTTCTCTTCAATATTTTCCAGTTCTTCAGGAAGCGCAAATTCTTTACTAATTTCAGCTTCATGTATATTTTCTTTGGTATTGTTAATCATTTTCCCTAAACTTATCGCATTTTCCGATCCTTTATTAAAAACTTCATGTCTGTCGTTTTTCATCATGATTCCTCCTTTTCGATGATAAATTTAGTTTGTTTTGCATCCCTTTATTTATTCCAAAATAATTTTTCTTTATTTCGTCACAGATGTCATATTTTTGTTATACAATTACAATAAAAAAATTTAAAAAAGCATCAAAAATACCTCCGAACCCTTGTTACGAAAGGTTTTGTCGTAAATTTTGCTATTTTACATGTTATTTACATATTCATTAAAATGACGTATTACTAATAATTATGCGCTATAGTATGGATAAGTTCAAAACAAGTAGTGAGCCTTCATCATGATTCCACCTTTGCAGAAAGACATAGCTGCTAGCATGAATGAACGCAGAACTATACATAATTAATTTGAACATATTTGACTAACACCTCTTTGCCGATTACGTCACAGCGTAATTGTATCCAAACGTTGGATATCCACCTGAGGTTTTAACTTCATTTAGCGAGTGTTTATAACACACACTTTAAACACATATAAACACTTCCTCCAGCCATCTTGCAACCTTTCATAAAGGTGGGAAGATGCTACTAAAAGAAGTTAGACACCAAAAAGCTCCAGCTATTTCCCAATAGTAGCTAGAGCTTTTGACGTTTTATTCTTTTTTCCCATATCGTTTTGGCGCCTGCATTATCGCATCCCATACGCCGCTAAATGGCGGTGCATACGCTAAATCCAAGTCCAGCAATTCCTCGAAGGTCATTTCATTGTATAGCGCTGTCGCAAATACATCAATCCGTTTATCAACACCATGTTTTCCTACTATTTGAAGACCAACAAGCTTACGGCTCTGCTGTTCGACAAGCATTCGAAGCTTCATCGGCCGGACATTCGGATAGTAGCTTGCAATATCATTTACTTCCATTTCATACACTTCTACAAGTGCATTTAAACGATCTGCCGCTTCGTTATTTAATCCTGTCATGCCGATATGCAGATCGAAAAACTTCAGAATGGATGTCCCGACAATGCCCTTGAACTTCTGATTAAAGCCGGCAATATTCAATCCGGCTACTCGCCCTTGTTTATTTGCAGTCGTACCAAGCGGTAAATAATCATTCTTTTGGTTTACACGGTTAAAATGAGATGCACAGTCTCCTGCTGCATATACATTAGCAATCGAAGTCTCCATTTTTTCATTGACGATAAGGGCTCCATTTTCCAGCTTGGCAAATCCTTGTGCAAACTGTGTATTTGGGCGTACTCCTGTCGCGACGATGACGAGGTCTGTTTTATGTACCCCACTGCTCGTCCGAACTGCCTCTACAAATTCAGTTCCTTCGTAGCCTATCGTATCTTCGTTCAGTAAAACTTCCACACCATTTTTGACTGCTTCTTCATATATAATATCAGTCAACTGCGAATTCAAAATCGACATTAATGTGCTTCCTCGTTGAATAAGACGTACATCCAGACCACGCTCCCGGACTGTTTCAACAACCTCCAGACCAATATAGCCTCCGCCGATGACCGTAACATGCTTCACGTTTTGCAACTGTTCCATCAGTTCATTCATTTGCGGAATTGTTTTTACTGTATGAATCCCTTTTAAATGATTATTTTCGATTTTCGGCATTGTTGGCGATGCTCCTGTTGCGATGAGCAATTTATCATATATAAATTCAAAAGGTTCGTTGCTGTTTACATCAATACCGCTCACTTTTTGCAGTTTTGTATCAACTGCCGTCACCTCATGGAAAATTCGTGCGTCAATTCCGTATTTCGAGCGGAATTCCTCAACATCCCTTGCAATCAATTCTTCTGTATTAGTGACTTTCCCGTTAATTACGTATGGCAATCCGCATTGGCCGTAAGAATAAACCTCTCCTTTTTCCAAAACGACAATGTGCGCAGCTTTATTATTTCGCACAATTTCCATCGCTGCGCTCATTCCTGCCGCGTCGCCGCCTATAATTACAACTTTCATATTTGATCCACTCCTCAATACATTTTTCTCTCTCATATAAAATGCTACCGAAAATTATTTCTATTAATAGCTTATCATTTCTTATTGTTTCGTAATCCTATGTATTCCCAAAATATGTTACACTAACTATCAGAAAAATCCTACATTTCATCTTAAAGGAGCCATTTAAATGACTAAAAAAACGACGATCGGCATTATCGGTACTGGTGTTGTCGGTGAACGTATTATTAACCAGGCACTGCAAAATGAACATTATGAAATTGCGGCAATTTTTGATACGAATGAAGCACGTACAGCACAACTGGCCGCTAAATATAATGTACCCACTACGAATGATTTACAAGCGCTATTGAATTTAAAACCGGATTGGGTGTATATTGGCACACCGCCTGTCAGCCATGCAACACTTGCTGCAGAAATCGCAAAGCACAAATTACATATTTTATCGGAAAAACCGCTTGCCCATGATGCAGCGGACGGTGAAATGATGGTACGCATTGCAAATGAAGCTAATGTAAAAACAGCGATGCATTTTCCATTAATGTACGGTGCAGCAGTCCATCAGCTAAAACAAGAGCTGGCAAAAGATATGGGTGAGATTACACGTATTGAGCTGCATACATATTTCCCTGAATGGCCGCGAAAATGGCAGCAAAACCCTTGGATTGCATCGCGTGAACAAGGTGGCTTTATTCGGGAGATTTTCCCGCATTATTTGCAATTAACGCACCATTTATTCGGTGATATTGAAATTTTGGCGCATGAAACGGCTTATCCTGCAGATGAGGCACTTTGTGAAGTTGGGGTAACTGCTTTAGCGAAAACAGTAAACGGGATTCCAATGGTCATTAACGGTCTTGCAGGCATCGGCCAGGAAGAGCGCATCGATTTTAAGATTTTCGGCACAGAAAAGGTTGTAACGTTACGAAACTGGTCCGAAGTTTATACAAGTAAAGCATATGAGCCGGAAGTGGCAATTACTCCTACTGAAACTCCTGAAACAATGCTCGATGCATGTCGAAAAGTCCTTTTAGGTGAGGAAGCATTTGTCGTACCATTCGAGGAAGGTCTAAAAGTGCAACGCTGGATTGATGAATTGTTAAAGTAATACGATTTTAAGGCTGTTTGGAAAGCGAATTCTCCTTTCCAAACAGTTTTTTATTTCGGATTCTGAAATATTTAAATTGTAAAAAACCCCCTTCTATACTAAAATAGTCGTAATATTCGTTTTATTGAGTCATTAAAAACAAAGGGGGATTTTTTGTGGATCATTTACATTATCCATTTCCAAGTAAGCGTAATACAGTCATCGCCAATCGCGGAATGGTCGCAACATCGCAGCCGCTCGCAGCACAGGCTGGTCTGGACATTTTAAAAAAAGGCGGCAACGCAGTCGATGCTGCCATCGCAACAGCAGCAGCACTTACTGTCGTTGAGCCTACATCAAATGGAATCGGCGGGGACGCTTTTGCTCTTGTCTGGATGAAGGATGAACTTTACGGGCTAAACGCTTCGGGTCCTTCTGCCAAGTCGATTTCCAAAGAAGCATTAACAGAGAGAGGATTAGATCAAATTCCGATGCATGGAGTAATTCCGGTTACTGTTCCTGGCGCACCATCGGCATGGGCAGCTCTTTCTAAACGATTCGGTAAATTGCCTTTAAACGAAGCATTGGCCCCTGCCATTTCCTACGCAGAAGAAGGCTATCCGATTTCCGTAACACTTGGACAATACTGGCAATCGGCCTATAAAAAATATAAAAAGAACTTCACGACTGAAGAATTCCAGCATTGGTTTGAAACGTTTTCAATCGATGGACGGATGCCGGAAATTGGCGAAGTATGGAGTTCCCCAGCACATGGGGACACATTGCGCAAAATTGCCAAAACAAATGGCGAGGCTTTCTATAAAGGCGAGATTGCAGATAAAATCGATGCCTTTATGAAAAAACATAACGGCTTTATTTCAAAGGAAGATTTGGAAAGCTACGAGCCAGAGTGGGTGAACCCGATTAAAGTGCATTACAAAGGCTATGATGTATGGGAAATCCCGCCGAATGGCCAAGGCATCGTCGCACAGATGGCACTGAATATTTATCAGCATGCGGAGCCAAAGTGGCAGGATGCAGAAAATCTACATAATCAGATCGAAGCGATGAAGCTTGCCTATACGGACGGCAAAGCATTTGTCACAGAATCAAATGAAATGCCGGTAAATGTCGAAACACTATTATCTAAATCTTATGGAGAGTCACGCTTTGCGGAAATCAGCGATACAGCACTTGATCCGAAACCGTTCGACATTCCAAAAGGCGGTACGGTGTATTTAGCAACAGCTGATGCAGATGGCAATATGGTGTCGTATATTCAAAGTAACTATATGGGCTTCGGTTCAGGTATTGTTATTCCGGAAACGGGTATAGCACTTCAAAACCGTGGCTATGACTTCTCGCTGGATGAGACACACCCGAACTTCTTAAAGCCAGGAAAACGTACATACCATACAATTATTCCGGGATTCTTAACGAAGGATAATGAAGCAGTCGGTCCCTTTGGCGTAATGGGCGGCTATATGCAGCCTCAAGGTCATTTTCAGGTCATTACGTCCACAATCGATTTTGCACTCAACCCGCAAGCAGCCCTTGATATGCCGAGATGGCAATGGATTGGGGAAAAACGCATTGAAGTCGAACCCCACTTCCCTAGTTATTTAGTGCAGGCATTGCAGCGGAAAGGTCATGATATTCATGTTGCAGTCGACGGCGGCAGTTTCGGACGCGGTCAAATTATTTGGCGTGACCAGAACACTGGCGTACTGTACGGCGGAACAGAACCACGTACTGATGGCGCAATTGCCGCTTGGTAAAATAACTTATAACAACAAAACAGGAGTATCCCGTGGAAGTAAATTTGCGGGATACTCCTTTTATATTTTCATTTTTTGAACATTATAAGTTATGATTAGACCGGGAAAAATCAGTGTCAACACGAGGTTGCGCCCTGACGCACCTATAACTATCTTTACTTTATCCGTACACTTCATCAATACTGAAAACAAGGAAGGGGATGACTCACATGATTTTTAGTGAACGATTAAAAAAAGAACGAGAAAAAAGAGGTTGGTCACAAGCCGAACTTGCCGAGAAAATTCATGTTAGTCGCCAATCCGTTTCAAAATGGGAAACCGGAAAAAACTATCCGAGTATTGAAGTAATCATTGATTTGAGTGATTTATTCGGCATCACAATCGATGAAATGTTGAGGAGTGACGGAGAATTGAAAGAAAAAGTAATTCGAGATAGTAAGAAATTGGCGTATCCAAAATGGAAAGCGTTCTTTGATAGCGTGTTTTTATTAGGGATATTTTTATTGGCCGCAAAACTGATTATAATAGGCTTAAATCATTTTGCGGGTATGAATATTATCATTCCTGAAGGCTTACCAAAAGTCCTTTCAAACTTCTTGCCGTTAGCCTTAATGGTAATTGGCGGGATCGGTGCAGACCAGCTGAAAACGAAATATATTGATTAAAAAAAGGTAGCGAATTCGCTACCTTTTTTTGATGATTATTCAGCTTCTGTTTCACTTGAATCAGCAAATAATTCCTCTTTGCAAAACGCTAAAATCATTGCTTCTTCGTCTTCTTCCAATGCAAAATCCAAAAACTCATTATTGGCTTTATCGATAATAAAATAGTTCACGATGCGTACGTTGTCATCTATTACTCCAACGATTACACGGATTTCTAATCCTGCAGCGGAATACAGTTCATCTTCCTCATCCACTTCTACATCTAATAAAAACTCATAACGCTTACCTTCAATAATCTTCGTCGGATCTAAAATTTCTTCTATTGAAAATTGCGTAATATTCATATTCATGCTCCTTCCGGGAAATGCTTCTATTTTATCATAAACGAAAATTGCCGCGCGTCAAATAACAATCATTCATTTACACCGTGACAGCAACGTTTTCATATGACAAACTAGAAATTAAGGAGTGATGGACTTTGAAAAATCTATTTTATTACGAAGATGCAATGATGAAGGAATTTACGGCACAGGTTGTGAAAACAGGTAAAGATGAAACGGGAAATTTCATTGTACTGAACAATACGGCATTTTATCCTACTGGTGGCGGGCAACCCCATGATACCGGCTGGATTAATGAACTGGAAATTATTGATGTTGAGAAAATCGATGAGGAAATTCGTCATTATACGGCAGCCGATGTGTCGAATATTTCCGGGGAAATATCCGGGAAACTACATTGGTCGCGTCGATTCGACCATATGCAACAACATGCGGGACAGCATATTTTAACGGCAGCCTTTGTGGAATTGTTTGATATGGCGACAGTAAGCTTCCATTTAGGAACAGAGCTTGTAACAATTGATTTAAATGTTGGTGAAGTATCTGAAGATCAGTTGGCGGCAGTGGAAAAACGTGCTAATGAAATCATTTTGGAAAACCGTCCGATTGAAACAAAATGGGTGACAAAAGAGGAATTAGCGCAATATAACTTAAGAAAAGATGTGAAAGTCGACGAAGATATCCGGTTAGTCATTATCCCCGACTATGACTACAACGGCTGTGGCGGTACACATCCTACTTCTACCGGACAAGTAGGCTTGTTGAAGATTTTAGCTACGGAGAAAATGAAAAAGCAGATTCGTGTACATTTCGTTTGCGGTAATCGCGTATTACAGCAGCTGGCTATGCGTAAACAGGTTTTAAGCGATGTGGCCCGCCAATTGAGCGCACCGGAAGAGGAAGCAGCTGATGCGTTGCGTAAATTCGCGAAAACAGCAAAACAAACAGAGAAGAATTTAACGGAAGCGCAAGACGCCCTTCTTGAATTTGAAGCAAAAGAATTAGCAAACGAAAAAGTTGCTGCAGCGACCTTCGAAAACCGCTCAATTCAAAGTTTGCAGAAGCTGGCACGTTTTATTACACAGCAAAATAGTGAGGCAATTGCACTGCTCGTTGCCGATAATGAAGACAAGCTACAATTTGTTGCGGCACGCGGCAGTGAGCAAATGAAATCGATGAAAGATATTTCTGCTGCTGCTTTACCGCTCATTAATGGTAAAGGCGGCGGAAATGATGCACTTGTGCAAGGCGGCGGTGAAAAAAAGGTATCGGCAGAAGCGCTGATTGAGGCTATGAAAGAAGCCTTTCAATAACCTGTTGCGGGATAAATGAAAAAGCTAATGATGGATTGTACCATTCATTAGCTTCTTCTATTTAACCTGCACGCAGTCCATTCATACCACGGCGGACATTTGTTATATCGGTATAACCGAGCTTCACAAGTTCCTTGCACGCCTTATTACTGCGCGCCCCACTTTGACAAATGACGACAATTGGCCGATCTTTCGGCAAATCCCCTAAATACGTTCCAAGAGGACGATTAATAAACTGAGGAATGTGAGCCTCTTTATATTCATTTTGTGTACGGACATCCACAAATACATATTTCTCGTCTTCCAGTAAAGGCTGCAGCTCTTTTGTCGTAATATATTTCACGCCTTTTTTCGGCATAAAACGCACGATCATTGCAATAATTCCCACCATTGCAAGTAGTGTAATAATCCCTTCCATTTGCATACTCCTAAGATCTGTTTTCACTTATTTTACGATACTCTGCACAAGCTTACGAATATTTTGCGCTTTTAGAAAGGGATCCCTACTCTTATGGGATTATATTAGAACTTTTTTGAGTTTATTAGAACAATGGAACACTTTATTTGAACAGTTCACCTGTTTATTAGAAGAACTAAAACCTATTTTAGAACTTCTTGAACATTTATTAGAACTTCCACATTATATTAGAACTTTTTCAAGCTTATTAGAAAACATGCAGCATATATTAGAAAAACTACTGACTAGCTTTCCTTTTTCAGCTCAACGGCATAAATTTCAGGCAAATTAAAGACCCGGTAAGGAAACAGACTATTCCCCAACCCTCTGTTTACGATCATTTCCGTTTCCTGCTCTTCATAAATCCCCGCAGTGTATTTTGGCATGAAACCTTGTGTTGGCGCAAAAAGTCCGCCGATAAATGGCAGACGAATTTGGCCGCCATGTGCATGCCCTGTAAACACTAAATCGATTTCCTTTTCAACATATGTTTCAAACAGTTCAGGACGATGCGACAATAACACTTTAAATGCGTCCGGATCCATATTGTAAAGGGCTTCATCTATCGACTGACCCACTTCTTTTCCCATTAACGGGTCCTCAACACCCGCAATGATAATGTGCTCTCCGTTGCGCTCCAATTGAACCGCATCATTCGGCATTACATGGACATCGAGCTCATTTAAAGCAGTATATATTTCATCTGTTAAATTCAATGCAACTTCGTGGTTACCGAGGACATAGTATACGTCCGTAATTTCGACCAACTGGCGGACAGCCTGCAAACTGTTTTCCAGGTCATAGCGGCGACTATCTACTAAGTCACCCGTTAAGAAAATAGCATCCGGTTTGGTAGCCTGCACTTTTTTTACTAACCGTGACTGATTTTCCCCGAATGTTGCATCATGCAGATCGGTCACTTGGGTAATCCGGTATCCATCAAAACTCGCCGGAATTTTCTCTGATTCATGTACATAATCGGTCGTGACAAGCCAATTATTATTTATATATAAAAATAGATAGACAACACCTATAAAAATGATTAATTTCAATAACTTTTTCAATTTATTCGCTCAATTCATTGTGAGTTTTAAGCAGCTACTAATACCACCCATCTTTATCAATAATATTGAACTGTTTCGGAACATTCAAGTGTAAAATCCGTTTACCAATTAATTCGTTGAGTGGATGATTATAGCTTTCATACTCAGAAGAGCTTAATAGTTCCATAGACAAACGCATTGATTTTGCCGTAAATTTCGTTTCGGTCTCCTCAATGTATAGCTTGTTTTCATTCCACCAAATCTTTGGAGCTGTAACATACGGCGAAATATAAACACGATTCAAATACAGCGGTGTCTCGTAATAAGAAACCTCTATTTTATTGTCATTTGATTCGGTCCAGGAAATAAAGACCGGTAAGTGATGGCCCGTTTGTTTGCGAATAACCTCAATGTTTTCTGCCGTTGCTTCAAATGTTTTGGAAAATTTTAGATGCTCTTCCTTCAGACTTTCAAACTGACGTTTTTTTAAATCCTTCTCCAGCTGTTCAGTTTCCTCCAGTTGCTGCTGTAAAACTTTATCAGAAGCAATCTTTTCCACATTGCCCGATACAAACAGCAAATAGACAAGTGCCAATATTCCACAACTAAAGTAAATTACCGTAAACCAAAGTGTTCTTTTCGGCTTCCAGATTTGCACCTTTGAAACTAACACGTTTGTAACTATCATAGCTATACCTATTATTATAAGAAGTATCAAAATGCCACTCATGTGCGTGTCACCTCTCTTTTCTGTCGGATCAACGCAATCAGAAGCCAAATAACGATGACATAAACAGTACTTCGTCCGATAATCTGCATCGCTCCATCACCAAAAACAAATTGCCATATATCATACGTATATCGACGAATTAATAAGAAGATACCGGCAGCGAGTATGATAAAAGCGATCTTTGAGAAATCAAACATGGCGTGCAAAAAATAGCCGATCGATGCGGCAAGTAATGTACAAACAATAAAACCGATGATAGCAGTAAATGAAATAGTGGAGTCGTAATATATATTCTGTTCTCCCGTACTCAACAGATTAATAAAAACTGAAATAATTAATGTGCTAATTGCAGCCGCAAGTGTAAAAATACATAAAATGATAAGGAATATTCCTGTTGAAGCAACTTCCGTTAAATTTGTCGTGACAATCGAATAATTTTGCCGGGCAAGCTGCTTTGAAGCAAGCATCCAACCTAAAATCAGCATGAGTATAATCGTATAAATAAAAAATCCGTCCAATGAATAAAAGCGCTCTTCATAATTTACAAAACTAGTTCCTGTTCCTAACGAACCGCTCATACCGCCCGAAAGTAACCCCATAAAAATATAAACAATCAGCACCGTACTGAACAGCGAGCTGTACGCCTTACATTTCCATTTTACCTGCTCATAAATATTACGCATTGGACTTACTGTTACGATAGATGTCATCAACGGAACCCCCTTTCGATGTCGTCAACGCTTTGCATACATCACTAGCCGATAAACTTTGCATCCTTACGCCATCAGGTAATGGCAATTCACTGTTTTTCACAATCGCTTCATAAATTGGACCGTTTTCATATGTCGCAAGTAGTTCATATTCTTTTAGTGCCGGCTGCACATTCTCCTTTTGCCCTACTAGCTTGACCGCTAGCTGCTGCACCTCTTCGACTGGAGCGAATAATTCGACTTGCCCTTCATGCAACAGCAAAATGTCTTCGATTAAATGCTCCATTTCATTTAAATAATGACTGGAAATAATCATTATGCGCGGATATGCCATGAAGTCCTTTAAAATAACGCGGTACATATCATCACGGATTGTCTCATCCATGCCATTCATCGGCTCATCCAGCAATGTAATCGCACAGCGGCTGGCAATACCGTAAATCAAATTGAATACGGCTTTTTGACCTTTGGATAAGTGATGGTGGTGATTTTTTTCGGATATCCTGCTAAACTTCAATAGTTCAAATGCTAATTCTGTTGCAAAATTTTTATAAAACCTTTTCCCCGATTCAAGAATTTCCTGTAAGTTCATCACTGACGGAAAAGTCATCGCATCCTCGATAAAAATGGTATTCGCAGCGACCGTTAAATTTTGAAATGGTCTTTTTTCAACGACTTCAATGATTCCACCCGATGTTTTTACATGCCCTGCCAATATTTTCAGCAATGTCGACTTGCCGACACCATTTCGTCCAATGAGCCCAATAATCTTTGGTTCTGTAATTTCAAAAGATACCTGTGTCAATATTGTCTTTCTGCCGTACCGCTTTTCCACTCGTTCGCAAACAATCATTCATTCACCCCTCCTTTTGAATATGCTTGATCAGCTCAATTAAATCTTCATCCATTACCCCTAAACGTTTTGCTTCTTCTACAATTTCCTTTGCCATCTTCGTCAATGTATCACTTCGTCTCGTTGTTAAAATCCGATGTTTTGCATCCCCCATCACGAACATACCAAGCCCTCTCTTTTTATATAAAATTTCTTTTTCTACTAAAATCGTCAGACCTTTCCCTGCGGTTGCCGGATTAATATTAAAAATTTCAGCAAGCTGATACTGGGAATAAACTTTTCCTTCCGGAAGCAGCCGGTCCGCCAATATCTCATTTTCGAGCCATTCCGCTACTTGCATATAAATTGGCATTGTACTCTGTGTGTTAAAAATCAAAGAGATCCTCCTTTCTAAGTTATCCAGTACATTAGTGTTGTAATGTACTATATAAAAGATAAGCTTATTTGTCAATAAATCAAGAAATATTATCCACATATACTATTTATCCACAAAGTTATACACATTAACGTCGATTATCCACAATTTAATCACCATTTTTCAACAGGTTAAATTATATTTATCCACAAAAAATATTTTAAAATTCTATTTTAGAACAGGATTTCAAAAAAATATTCCAATATATTTTCATTTGTTCTAGAAACCGTCACATTTTTCTTCGTAAAGTCTATTTATTTTTATACGAAATAGGAATATTTTTAATTTCTTATATCCATAATCTGTTAAAAATAAAAAACAGTACTCCGTTATTCGATAAATTTGTTACATTATCTACAAGTTATCCACATCGTTCTATTTGTTATCCACTAAAAAAAGCATTTTAAAAGCGATATGTTATCACTTCTAAAATGCTTTTCAAATTCATTATTTAATTTTCTTCAATGTGGCTTCCACTTCTTCTTTTACTTGTAAATTCTCTTCGCCGAATAGAATTTCATTCAATGCATCGTCCCCAGAACCTTCCGCCAGTGGTACGCGCGAACGATATGCTGCGCGACATACTAAATGCCCAGAAACAGGTGCCGTAATAAATACGAAGATAATTCCTAAAATGAGACGAATGCTCACATAGCCATCATGGATCCAAAAGTAAATGAACCCGCCGAACAAGCAAAGCAATACAGAAAGAGTCGCACTTTTCGTTGCTGCGTGTGAGCGTGTGTACACATCTGGTAAACGAATCATGCCGAATGCGCTAATGACACTCACAATTGCACCAAACAAGATAAGAAATGCCGCCATTAATTCAATCAGCTGATTTACGCTCAACAATGACACCTCTTTCTATATATTTTGAGAATGCAATTGTCCCGATAAATGCTAAAATCCCCAGTATTAAAATGGCTTCCAGAAATGCCTTTGTTTTTAAAACAATCGACACGATGGCGATCGCAGAAATTAAATTAACACCAATCGTATCAAGAGCGATTGCGCGGTCAGGCAGTGACGGCCCTTTTATTACACGAAATAGGGAAAGTCCGATTGCCACCATAAATAGAACAAGTGCCGCCTTTAGAATTAAATCGATCATTGTGTCACCTCCAAAATGGCACGTTCAAACTTGCCGATTGAACGGAGTACCGTTTCTTTCGATTCTTCTATATCCATCGCGTGAATATAAAACGTACTGCTATCTTCCGAGACTTCCATTACAACAGAACCCGGTGTCAACGTTAACAACAGGGCCAATGTTGTCACTTGATAGTCCCCTCTTAATTTTGTTTCATAAGTAAAAATACCCGGTGTAAAATTCATCTGTGGATCCAGCACTTGTTTTAATACAGAAATACTTGATGAAAGCAGCTCTCGAATAAATATTAGGATGAGCTTAATAATCTTTAAAACGCGACGCAAGTAAAACTGTGTTCCGAAAAATCGGTGCATAGCATATAAAATCAATGTTCCGACTAAAAAGCCTGACATAAATGTCGTAAAGTCTGCAGTTGGATCATCCTTCAGCAAAAACCAAAGCGCCGCAATAAATAAATTAATAATAAATTGACCTAGCATGTGCTCACCCTCCTTTATTTATTCGTGTTTAAAACCGCATCAATGTATACGGAAGGATTTGATAATGTGTAGGCAGCATCATTCACATAAACCGCCAGACCTTCTGCGCCAACCCCTAAAGCAACAATACAGATCGTCAATAGCACAAATGATACCATCGCCCCGCGTGGCATCCGAATTTTGTCCTCTTCATTAATCGATGTTTCTCCAAAAAATGAAGCAAGGAAAATACGCATTAATGAATAGAGCACGATGATACTCGAACCGAATGCCAGTGCCAATAAAATATAGGACTCTGTTTCAACAGCACCCTGGCCGATCAATACTTTTCCGATAAATCCGCTTAATGGAGGAATTCCGACAAGTGCACATAACATAATGAAGAACAGCCAGCCGAATACCGGATAAATTCGAATTAAACCATTCATATTTTTCACGACAATTTCCCCTGTTAAAAGCACCATTGTTCCGATAAGTAAAAACAGCAATGCCTTACCGAGCATGTCGTGGATTAAGTAATATACCGCGCCTGCCATTGCAGATTCAGTTCCGATTGCAAGTGCCGTCAATATAAAGCCAACACTGATGATAACGTTATACGTAGCAATTGTCCGTACATCGCGTCCGGCAAATGCGCCCATACATCCTGCTATAATTGTCAGTCCTGCCATCACGCCGATCGCTGTATGCGTAACTTCCGGCTGTAATGGAAACATAAGCGTGAACGTACGGAATAATGCATAAATACCGACTTTTGTTAGTAGCGCAGCAAATAATGCCTGTACCGCTGTTGGAGGCACACTGTATGAACCAGGCAGCCAAAAGAACAGCAGCAAGCCTCCCTTTAAAGCAAATACAATGAGGAAAACTAGTGCTACAACCGTCAGTAACGGATCTTGGCCGGCTTCTGCAACGCGCTGTGCAATATGTGCCATATTTAATGTCTTTAACGTTCCGTACATGAATGCGAGGGCTACAAGGAAAATCCATGAAGCGACTACATTAATGAGTACATACTTGATCGACTCGCGCAGCTGTATCTTTCCACCGCCCAAAGCAACAAGTACATAAGACGCCAGGAGCATTACTTCAAAACAAACGAATAAGTTGAAAATATCGCCTGTTAAAAACGAACCGTTTACACCTGCAAGTAGAAACAGAACGAACGGATAAAAATACATTTTTTCGTGACGTTCGCCAATTGTAGAGAAGGCATAGATTAAACAGACTGCTGTAACAATGCTTGCCGTCAAAACAAGAAGGACCGAAAATGAATCGGCAACAAATAATATACCGAATGGCGGTGCCCAACCACTAAAGTCTATACGCATAATACCTTCTGTTTGAATAAGCTGTAACAGGACAACGGATGTTGCTATTACAAAAATCATAGTTACTAAACTTACAACTCGCTGAAGTTTAATATTATTATTTAAAAATACTAATAATGCCGCCGTTATAATCGGCACAATCATAGGCAAAACAATTATATTATTCATCTGATGACCCTCCAAGTTCCTCTAGATCATCGGTTCCGTTCATTAAATACATACGATAAGCCAATACGAGTAAAAAGGCCGTAACAGCAAAGCTGATAACGATTGCTGTTAAAATCAATGCTTGTGGCAAAGCATCGGTATAGGGTGCGGCCGCTTGACCTAATAACGGTACACTCCCCTTTTTTAATCCGCCGACTGTCAATAACAACAGGTGAACGGCATGAGATAAAATGGCGGTGCCGACAATTACACGTATGACACTACGAGAGAGGATTAAATAAGTAGCGACTGCGACTAAAATGCCGACAAGTACAATCATTAATGATTCCATACTATTCATCCTCACTTATATTTAAAATAATCGTTACGAGTGTACCGATAACCGTCAATGCGACACCTGCTTCAAAAATCGTAACAGTCGACAAATGTTTTTCTCCTACTAATGGAAGATTATAATAACCATCTGTCTGTGTTAAAAAAGGTACATCAAAGAAAATCGAGGCAATGGCAGAACCTGTCGTCAGCAATACACCGACTGCAGCAACTTTTTTAAAGTCGAACGGCATGCCTTTATGCACGGTTTCAATGTCGTACGTCAAATATAACAGGACAATCCCCGAGCCAAGCACTAGTCCGCCGATAAATCCGCCACCCGGAGCATTATGTCCTGCAAAAAATAAATACATACCAAGCGTAAAGACGATGAATACAACGCCTCGTACGACTGATTTTAAAATAACATCATTTACTTTCAACGTCTGCATCCCCCTTTTTCGCCTTAAGCTTAATAAGTGTGTAGACGCCAAGTCCTGCAATGAAAAGTACCACTACTTCAAGCATCGTATCAAATGCACGGAAATCGCCTAGAATCGTGTTGACGATATTTTTTCCTCCTGCCAAATCATACGAGTCCTCAAAGAATTTTGAAATTGGTTCAAAACGATCGTAATTCATTACAGCTAATCCGATCAGTGTCACTGTTGCACCGACCGCAATCGAAATTGTTACTTTCGCAAAACGCCAGCTTTTAGAAATATACTCATTTTTAAGCTTCGGTAAATATTTGAATGATAGTAAGAACAATGCTGTTGTAACTGATTCTACGACAAGTTGTGTAAGCGCCAAGTCCGGAGCCCTGAACACGACAAAGAAAAAGGCAACAGAATAGCCGAGAACCCCGTTCAAAAGCACAACTGTAATTCGCTGCTTAGCAAATATGATCGCTATTGCAGCCGCAATCATAACGAATACAAGAACCAGTTCATAAGGCTCGATCACCGAGTCTTTTGAAGGATTCCAGCTGAACACGTCCGCATAAATCATATACCCTGCCAATAGAGTTACAAAAAACACATAGATATATACGAAATAATAAGTTAAGTTACCGTTCATATAACGGTTTGTTACACGTCCTGATACACTCTCACTTGAATTGATCACACGTTCATAAATCGCATTTAACGTAAAGCTTTGCGGAATTAACTGGTAGACTGGACGCCATTTTTTTAATGTGCGATATAAGAAGTACCCTACAACAATGACACCAAGCGTCATAATAAGCTCCGTGTTAAACCCGTGCCATGCTGAAATATGAGGCGTCAATTCTTCAGCCGAAGGAAACATTGGATAAATGCTTGCCATCGCCGGACTTAAAATATAATGTCCCAAAACATTCGGGAATATAAAAATTCCAATGACGAATGCCACTAAAACAAATGGTGAAATTAACATACCAAATGGCGCTTCATGTGGCGGCTTTTCCAGACGATCCGGCTGTATTTTCCCGAAGAAAGTACGCATGACAATAATGACACAGTAAATAAACGTAAAAATACTTGCCACCCAGGCGATGATCGGGAATAAAAGGCCAATGCTATCAAGTGAGAAAATATCAAGCTGCGTAATTTTTAATGTTGCTGTAAAGAACATTTCCTTACTTAAAAAGCCATTGAATGGTGGTAAACCTGCCATTGAGGCGCTGCCGATGACGGCAATTGTGAATGTAAATGGCATTAACGACATCAAGCCGCCTAGTCGGCGAATATCACGTGTGCCTACTTCATGATCGACGATACCGACCATCATAAAGAGCGCACCTTTAAATGTTGAGTGGTTGATTAAATGGAATAGTGCAGCAAAAGTAGCCTGCGTATATATTACTGACTGTGTTGAATAGCCAAAATGCAGCGCTGCAGAACCAAGACCGAATAATGACATGATCAGTCCAAGCTGACTAATCGTAGAGTATGCGAGCAATGCCTTTAAATCATACTGACGAACCGCATTGAACGAGCCCCAGAATAATGTCAGAAGACCTACCCCGCTCACTGCCCAAAACCAAACTTCATGCCCGCCGAAAATCGGTGTTGTACGAGCTACTAAGTAAATACCCGCTTTTACCATCGTTGCGGAATGTAAATAGGCGGAGACAGGTGTCGGTGCTTCCATCGCATCCGGCAGCCAAATATGGAATGGGAATTGTGCTGATTTTGTAAACGCACCTAAAAGTACAAGACACATTGCCGGAACAAAATAAACACTCGATTGCACGACATCCAAATTCTCAATAATTTCGCGAATACTAAACGTTCCGGATGCAACATATAACATTAAAAAACCGGCGAGCATAGCAACCCCACCAGAAACGGTAATGGTCATTGCTTTTCGCGCACCTGCACGAGATGCTTTACGATGATGCCAGAATGCAATTAACAGGAAAGACGATACGCTCGTTAATTCCCAAAATACATAAAGCACCATTAAGTTATCCGAAAATACGACGCCTAACATCGCGCCCATAAATAATAGTAAATAGCAATAGAAATGGTGTAATGATTCTTTCGTTGATAAATAGAAAATTGAGTAAAGTATTACTAAACTGCCTACCCCAGTAATGAGTAAGCTAAAAATCATACTCAAGCCGTCTAAATAAGTAGTAATATTAATACCGAAAGAGGGGATCCACTCAAATGTTTTGATGAACACTTCACCATTGGCAATTCGAGGGATATATGTAGCTAAAATCGAAAACAACGCAACAGGGACAATTAATACGAACCAACCTAAATGTATATTTTTAAATCCCCTGTATATTAACGGGATTAATGCTGCAGCAATAAATGGGAGCATAATCGAGAAAGCAATAACCAAAAGCAATAACCTCCTAACCTATTGAGCCGATAATAATATGTAAAGTTCGGCATTCGAACAATCACACTTGACTATCTATATAACTATCTTCATAATAATGTGGCATATGGGGAATATATTTTCCAACAACAGTAATCTTTTAAGAATTACAAATGCAAAAAATATAACAAAAATTTACTGAATATAAATATGCATCATAGAAATAAGTATACAATAATAATGAGTGCATTGCACTGTAATAGCCTTCGTATTATCTCAATTATGCTTAATTTCTAAAAATATATTCGGATTCATTTCATTATTATAGGATAAGAAAAAGAGGTGCGAACTAAAATGAAACATGTTAAAGGCCGATTAGACGAAAGTATTTTGGTTTGTGTATACTACGGACAAAATGGTGAGCGTTTAATTCGCCGAGGACACAAGCTTGCTACACTACTTGACTGCCCATTATATGTGTTGACTGTTGATTCAAAGCCACTTGATGCATTTGATGCTGAAAAATCCGGCTATATCGAACAGTGGAAAGAACTGACTGATGAATTGGAAGTTGAACAATTCATTATTAAGGATAATGAAAAGCGTCCATTCCATAAAGTTATAACAGAGATTGCAATGGACTTTAATATCACTCAAATTATTGTGGGTCAAAGTGCTCAAAGCCGCTGGGAGGAAATCACAAAAGGTTCCTTCTTGAATGTCCTTTTAAAAGAAGTACCATTCGTTGATTTTCATATTGTATCGGTAAAGCGTCCTTCTGAGGATGAGCTGATCGATGTTTATGAAAAAGGTGTCCGTGCTTATATAATCCAGGAAAATGACTACTATAAAGTCGTGTTTACATGCCCTAAAATAGTGGCTTTGGAAGGTATTTTCTTTAAGGAGATCGGAACAGACTTTGATAATGGGATATTCAAATTCAATTATAACGGGAAACTTTTAGAGGCTGATATAACAGAAGGTACTGTTAATAACCCTGAAATTCTACCTAAAGATCGTTTTACATCACTAAAACCTTAATACGAAAGCTGTTTCCAAGTTATTGGAGCAGCTTTTTTTAGAATATAAAATAGGAAAGGACTTTTAAAATGAAATTTGAAGTACCAAAGACTAAGAAACTATACGAACAAATTGCCGCTATAATTGAACATAAAATTACGATCGGGGAAATTTCGCCTGGCGATAAATTAGATTCCGTTGAACAGCTTGCCAAAAACTTTGAAGTTGGGCGCTCTGCCATCCGTGAAGCATTAACTGCTCTTCAGGCACGGGGTATTATCGAAATTCGCCAAGGAGAAGGAACCTATATCCGCAAAGTAACTGCCCAGGATATTTCTTTAAATATTCCTACATATGCCTCATTTTCTGAGCAGGATTTACAGCAAATATTTGAAGTACGGAAAATTTTAGAATTAGGTCTTATTGAGAATGCTGCAAAACGCAGAACGACTCGGCAGCTTGAACAATTAGAAGAAGCGCTCAGTAAAATGAATGATGCACTAATCGATCCTGAGGCAAGCAGTAATGCCGATATGCAATTTCATGCAATCATTGCCGAAGCAGCGGATAACCCTCTCCTTGTTTCGATGCTTCAAAGTGTTTCCAAGCCAATTGCACGGCAAATCCAGCATACCCGTTCCATTTTATCCACTTCAGATCATGCCGCTTTACACAATTTACATGAGGAACATACTGCGATCTACAACGCTTTAGTGCATGCAGATGATATACAGGCTAAAGAGGCGATGGCAAAACATCTTAAGACCGTTGAATCATTACTTTTCGAACAATAATGTTTTTTAAACGTTATTATTCTCGTTAAATACTATTTCATTAAGTCATCAGATGACCTGTTGACTTAATTGTCAGAAATTTGTAAATTTAATAGAACAGGGGGGATTGGATGAATGTATCATTATTCGCTACATGTTTAGTTGATATGGTTCAAAGTAATATCGGAAAAAACACGGTTGAGCTGCTGGAACGCTTAGGCTGTAAAATAAGTTTCCCAAAAGGCCAAACATGTTGCGGCCAGCCAGCCTATAATAGCGGCTATGTAAAAGCATCTAAAGAAACGATGAAAAATACAATTCGCGTATTTGAAGATGCAGAAGTCATTGTCTGTCCGTCAGGTTCTTGTGCATATATGCTGAAAGAATATGTTCATATTTTTAAAGATGAGCCACTTTGGCAGGAAAAGGCACAAAAAATCGCAGACAAGACATATGAACTGACACAATTTATTGTCGACGTACTTAAAATTGAGGATGTTGGAGCAAAACTGAACGGAACGGCTACATATCATCCTTCATGTCATATGACACGCTTATTGAAAGTGCAGCATGCTCCCCTCACATTGCTTCGTAATGTAGAAGGTCTTGAACTGCTGGAAATGCCTTTAAAAGAAAATTGCTGCGGCTTTGGCGGAACATTCTCTATTAAAATGGGTCCGATTTCAGAACAAATGGTAGATGAAAAGATCGCTTCTGCCGAGCAAATTGCTGTCCATTATTTAATAGGTGCTGATGCAGGCTGTCTCATGAACATCGGCGGACGGATTGACCGGAAAAACATTGATATAAAAACAATGCATATCGCAGAAATTTTGAATAGCCGCTAATAGAGAGGACGTGTTTCAAATGGCGATGAAAATCAGTCAGCAAAAATTTAATGAACGTCTATCATCCAACTTGGAAAATGATTTTATGCGTGGTGCTGTAGCCGGCGCACAGCATCGCTTTCAAACAAGACGGAGTGCTGCTGTTGATCCCTTAGATTGGGAAGAGTGGCGCAACCATGGTGAAGAAATCCGGCAGCATGTTTTGGAAAATCTTGATTACTATTTATATGAGTTGAGTACAAACGTTGAAGCACGAGGCGGTCATGTATTTTTTGCCCAAACCGCCGAAGAAGCTACCGAATACATTTCAACAATTGCGAAACAAAAGAATGCCAAAAAGATAGTGAAAGCAAAATCGATGGTAACCGAAGAAATCAATTTAAACGCACACTTGGAACAGCTCGGATGTGAAGTGATCGAAACGGATTTAGGCGAATATATTTTACAGCTTGATGACCATGATCCGCCTTCTCATATCGTCACACCGGCACTCCATAAAAATAAAGATCAGATTCGGGAAGTGTTTGAACAAAAAATTGGCTATACGGCTTCTTCCCAACCTGAAGAACTGGCACTTCATGCCCGTAAAGTTTTACGAGACCATTACTTAACAGCGGATATCGGCATTACGGGATGCAATTTTGCCGTTGCCGAAACGGGTTCTGTTTGTTTAGTAACGAATGAAGGAAATGCGGATTTAGTAACAGCCTTGCCGAAAACACAAATTTCCGTCATGGGAATGGAGCGTTTAGTTCCCACATTTGAAGAAATGGAAGTTCTCGTCGGCATGCTGACACGCAGCGCGGTTGGCCAGAAATTGACAAGCTATATTACAGTGCTGACAGGCATAAAAGAAGCGCTTGAAGTCGATGGACCCGAAGAATTCCATTTAGTCGTTGTAGACAATGGACGTTCTTCAATTTTAGGCGGGGAATTTCAATCGATTTTACAGTGCATTCGCTGTGCTGCATGTATTAATACATGCCCTGTTTACCGTCATGTTGGGGGGCATACGTACGGATCCATCTATTCAGGTCCTATCGGTGCCGTATTATCACCGTTATTAGGTGGTTATGATGATTATAAAGAGCTGCCCTATGCCTCTACTCTATGTGGCGCATGTACAGATGTATGCCCAGTAAAAATTCCATTGCACCAGTTGCTTCATAAGCACCGGGAAGTGATCGTTGAACGGGAAGGCCGTGCTCCAATAAGTGAGAGTTTGCTCATGCAGGCATTTGGGATGGGCACTTCTTCAAAATCAATCTATCAATTGGGCACTAAAATGGCTTCAACCGTTATGAAACCATTCACGAAAAACGAAAAAATTACAAATGGTCCCGGTCCACTGAAAAACTGGACAGCGTATCGTGATTTTCCTTCCGTGCAAAAAGAACGTTTCCGTGACTGGTTTGAACAGCATAACAAGGGAGGTAAATCCAAATGATTCAAAATCGAGAGCCCTTTTTACAAACAATCGCTGCACGTCTTGGCAGATCTGTTCCTTCTTTAACAAAACCCGACAGAAACTGGAAGCACCTGCCTCAACACGAAGTATTGAAGGACGCTTCGATGGAAGAACTTATCGAAGTGCTAAGAGAACAATGCTTAAACATTCACACTACATTAAAGAGATGCACCCAACAGCAATTGCCTGAAATATTAAATGAAACAATTGCAGACTACGGTGGCGGGCGTGTTATTTACAGCAATGATCCGCGTTTTGAAGTATTGAATGTGTTACCGGTTTTTGAGCAATATGAACATTTAAAGTGGCAATCTGTAAACGGTAAGGGAAATATCGATTTTGCTGAACAGGCAAATGTCGGTGTCGTAATCAGCAACGTGACATTAGCGGAATCCGGCACAATTATGCTTCAAACATCACCGGAAGTCGGCCGGACGCTTTCATTTTTACCTGAAAATTCGATTGCCATTATACCAAAAAGCAGCATCGTTCCCCGCATGACACAAGCTGCCCAATATTTACGGGAGCAGTCCCATGTTTCGTCCTGTATTAATTTCATTACAGGACCAAGCAACTCCGCAGATATCGAAATGAACTTAGTTGTCGGGGTTCACGGACCGGTAAGAATGACGTATATTTTGGTGGAGGATTATTAAAAAAGAACTTCGGACATTAAAATCCGAAGTTCTTTTATTTACCTAGTCCCCTACTCGATCACGAGGCAGGAAAAATGCCACGAGCAATAATAATGTCAGTACCGATATCGCGTTCATTGTAAAGTGAATGCCCATCTTATCAATAAGAATCCCAATAACAACCGAGCCAATTGCCCCCATCCCAAATGCTACACCGACTGTTAACCCGGCCATAGTACCGATTTTCGATGGGACAAGTTCCTGAGCATACACAACAGTCACTGTAAAGCTGACCATAATTAAGAGTCCAATAATAATGAGTAGAACCAGTACAGCAGGCAACGGGACAAACGGAAGAGCCAGGCAAAACGGAATCGGTGCGATCACCGACAGCAATATAATATTTTTCCGACCGAAGCGATCTGATAATGGGCCACCAAAAAATGTGCCTACAACCCCAACTGCCATAAATATAAAGATAAACAGCTGACCGCGCTCAACACTCATCCCATACTGTTCCGATAAATAAAAGACATAGAAACTTGTTATATTCGTAACGTAAAACGAACGGGCAAATATAATGAACAGCAGCACGAGTAAAGCCATTCCAACTTGTTTTTTCGTTAAAGGAGGCAAGGACGAGATCAGCATTTTTTTGATTTTTGATCTCTTTTCCGCCTCGAGCTGACGTTTATACCACATTGATATTTTCGTTAATAAAAAGATCCCGATTGATGTAAAAATAAGAATTACCGATACGCCGTACATCCCGAAAGGCAAAATGATAAATGCGCTTAGTAGTGGAGCTAGTGCCTGTCCGCTGTTGCCCCCAACCTGATAAATGGACTGAGCTAAGCCGCGCTTATTACCTGCTGCCATAAACGACACACGTGATCCTTCCGGGTGAAAAATGGCTGAACCAAGTCCCAAAAATAGAACCGACACTAAAATCATCCAGTATTCGCCCGCTAATATGAGCATTGTCAACCCGATAAATGAGCTCACCATCCCAAGCGGCAATGCATACGGAAATGGCTTCCTATCTGTCATAAATCCGACGGCCGGCTGTAGTAGGCTGGCAACCATATTCAAAACAAATGAAATCAGGCCAAGTTGCGTAAACGTTAATCCTAAATCACGCTCCAATAATGGGAACATCGCCGGTATAACCGCCTGCATCGTATCATTGATTAAGTGACATACCCCAATTGAGACCATGATGGGATAAACAGGGTTTGATTGTTTTACTGTTGTAGTCGACAATTTTTCACATTCTTTCTGTTATATCAATTTTACTTCTCATATTTTTCAGCTCATCCATATGCTGTCTTTTTATAACCCTTTCACTTTTAACTCTCATCATGAATTGGTTAAAGTGCATAGTTTATCGCATTTTATTCATACTACCCATTAAAAGGAGGGATTATCATAGAACTGAACCTTGGCGAAATGATTTTACGTGCAAGCTGTGCATTTTTCGCAATTTTAATACTCGCTCGTATTATCGGTAAAAAGCAAGTGAGTCAGCTCACTTTTTTCCACTATGTCACGGGTATCACTTTTGGTTCGATTGCTGCCGAAATTTCGACTCAAGTGGAAACCCCTTTTTTAGATGGTATCGTTTCTTTAGTAGTGTGGGCTGTATTAACAATTGCGGTCAGCTATATTTCATTCAGATCAAAAAACGCACGTATCCTTTTTGATGATAAACCACAGATTGTCATTAATAATGGTGTCATATTAAATAATGAATTGAGAAAAGCGCGGCTTCATCCGGACGAGCTTGCTATGCTGTTGCGTGAACAGAGTATTTTTTCATTTGATGAAGTACAGTATGCCGTTTTTGAAACAAACGGAGAACTAAGTGTCCTGAAAAAGCCGCTTGCCCGGACTGCAACAACAGCAGATGTTTCCGTATCTGCTCCTTCCCCGCAATACTTGCCGATGGAATTGATTACTGACGGACAAATTATTCGAAAAAATTTAAATGAACTTCAACTTACGGAAGACTGGCTCAGAAAAAAATTAGCAAAGAAAAATATCCATGACGTCAATAAAGTTTATTATGCGCAAATTTTAGAAAATGGATCACTCTATATTAGTATAAAAAATGCTAGTCCACCTTCATAAACAATTAACTCTCATTATATTCCTAATTTTCCTGTAAGTTAATAAAAAAAGCAGAAATCTCGTATAGGACTGTGATTTCTGCTTACTATTTTATACTTTTAAATATCGGATATTTTTCTTGCTCATTTGAATACCGATTAATACGATGACAACAATTAGGACGAGAACAACAAGTAGCGTATACCAGTAATTTTCCATTAATACACTGTCAGTAAGGAGGCCTGTTCCGTACTTTGCCAGCTTCCACGGTGTGATACTCCAAAAGCCGCCGATTAATGTATCAATAAGTAGGCCGACTGGAATGAGAATAATTGTAATAGTAGCAGCGACCGATGTTTGGAAGGCTGCACTCATAGCAACAGTTAGTGCCATGACAAACAGTAGCCATATGCAATACGTACCGAGCATTGCCAGAAATTTTGTTACATCCACAGTCCCGTAAAGGAGAGCCGTATAATACATGCTTCCCGCATAGCCCGCTAGTGCACTGATGATTGCAATTGTGCTTGCAACAATCCATTTACTGAAAAACAATGCCGTAAAAGACATCGGACGAACATAGAGTAGGGTCGCAGTACCATTTTGACGTTCCCGGCTTACCGAACCAATATACGCAGTAATTAATACGAGCAGTCCAATAGTCTGAAATTGACCCGTTGATGCAATAAGCAGATCAGCCGGCTGAAATTCAGGCATTGTCATCATAAATCCGTCGGGCATATTGCCGACCGCCTGCAAAATATCTTCCATGAAGTAATTCATAAGCGGATCACTAATTCCAAGAAGTACAAAAACGAGCGGAATCCATAAAATTTTAAAGCTGCGAACACTTTCACGCCATTCCTTTAAAAGTAATGCTTTAAATTGCTGCATGCTTTCCCGCCACCTTCATAAAAATTTCTTCCAAGCTTGCTGTTTCCCGCTCCACTTTTACAACTGTATATGGTGATGCCGCCAATTGCTGAAGCAGCTGTTGCATCGATGGGCGTTCATCAAAAACTTCTACATATGCCGCTATCCCTTCAGCAATAGCTCCTAATGTAGACTGACTCGCAAATTGACGTGCCTCTTCCGGAGTTGTAAACGTTATTTTAAAACGCGGTTCCTCAAACTTTTGCTTCACCTCTGTCAGTGACCCCTGTTCAACAAGTTTTCCATCCCGCAAAAACAGCAGCTGGTCGGTCATTTCCTCCGCATCGTTCAAAATATGCGTTGAGTACAAAATCGTCGTTTGCTGCTGAATTTCCTTCAATAAATTCATGACTTCCCGACGTCCAACCGGATCAAGTGCCGATACCGGTTCATCCAGCAACAGCAGCTTTGGTTTGTGCACTATTGCCTGGGCAATACCTAAACGCTGCTTCATTCCTCCTGAAAATGTCTCGGTCTTTTTATTCATCGCATCCTGCAAACCTACAAATTCAAGCATCTTTTTGCATTCACTTTTTAATGAACGCTTTTCAAGGCCATTTAAATTAGCCACCATCTCCATATATTCAAGTGCAGTCAGCCAGGAATAGTACTGCGGATATTGTGGTAAAAATCCGATTGCACTGCGAATATCCTTTACATCCGGCATGTTGATCTTGCCGCTTGTCGGTTCCAGTATATTGGAAAGCATCGAAAGCGCCGTCGTTTTCCCTGCGCCATTCGGACCGATCAGCGCTGTAGAAGTATGCATCGGCAAAGTGAACGATAAATCATCCACTACTTTTTTTGCTCCAAATTGCTTTGTGAGGCCATTCACTTCAATGCAGATCATTGGCTTTTCCGTCCGAACAGAAAGTAGGCAATCGGTCCGAGTGTATTAACAAATAATGATACGAGCACCCATACCCATTTCGGGCCGCGCGTCTCATAACTGCGTACAATATCCACAATGGCAACCGCCGCAAGCACCAATTGCAGTACTAATAACGGCGCAATAAGTCCCCAAGGAATATTCGATAATTGATCCATTTTAAATCCTCCTTAAATTTTCAAATGATGTTTTAAATTGATGAGTAAACTTTTAAAGCGCGTATCGTTTTGCACACTGGCCAACATTGGATTCTCGGCGATACTTTCATAAATCGATTTTTTGATCGATTCCTCATCACGTGGTGTTTGTGTGCTCAACATAACTTCCTTTGCAATCCAGCCATCCAGCAAGTAAAAATAATCGTCTCCTGTGAGCTGCAGTGGAAACTTAATTTGCGTACATACTTTCACATAGCGTTCAATACATCGAATTGCTTCATTTGTATTATTTTGTATTGCATAGCCGCTCGCTGCTTTTATATAAAACAGAAGCGTGTTGTGTATATTCAATTTATCTAAATGAAAAATGTCTATTATTGTTTCAATCCGACTGACCGATTCTTCAAAATACGGGATATTTTTCATTTCCAACCCAAGTGCTTCATTCGCATTCGTTATCATATACAGTAAATGCTGATACATGTGGACCTGATGAATTTCCTTCGCCTTTTCTATATTGCCAAGCATCGTTTGTGCCGTTGCGATAAGCTGCTCAGTCCCAAGCTGAACTACAGCGTCTTCCCCTAATAATTCGAGCACTTGCTGAGGTTCCCCTTTTAAAATATACGTATATGCTTCCAGTAAATTTGCCTCGTTTTTCAGCCTGTAATTTCCGCTGAACTCCTTCACACGTTTGCAAAGGTCCTGAATTTTATCAGCAAGCGCTTCTTTTTTCTGTGCGAGATTAAAATAATTGACATAGAGCTGCGCCATCTTCAGTAAAAACGGGAAGCAGCTATAATATTCATCAATGAGCCGATCGATTGCTGCATCCACTTCAGCAAATGGTTCCTTTGAAAAATGCTGTGCTAATTCCGCATACATTTTTAAAATTCGTTCATCCGTCAATTGCGGTTCATAACCGAGCAGTGCATCAATGGAAGTATTGAAAAATGTTGCAAGCTTCGGCAACAGTCCGATATCCGGATAGCTTTGCCCTTTCTCCCACTTCGAAACAGCTGCCCTTGATACTCCGACATGCCGCGCAATTTCTTCCTGTGTTACTTTTAGTTGCTTGCGGCGTTCTGTAAAAATGGCCGCAAATTGAAAATTCGTCATCCCCCTCACCTCTTACACTTATTATAAAAAGAAAATCGGCTGTTTAATAGCGACTAATTCTTTCGGAAAGGAGATTTTGTCAACTGTTGGTTTCATTCGGGGATTGCGGGATGAAAATGTTCTAATATATTGGGGGAAGTTCTAATATATTTTCATTTGTTCTAATAAAGTTGGGATTTTCTAATATAACCGTCCGTTGTTCTAATATCAGACTGTAATGTTCAAATAAATCCCCTGCATTTTCTAATATCGCTCTGACTTTTTCTAATATCGTCGATTATTGTTTTAATAAAAATCAAAACGCCCTCCTTTGCCACCTCGCACTCACAAAATGAAGCTCCTTCGCTCCACTTCTTCTAATAAACCCGTCACTTGTTCTAATAACCATCCAACTTCTTCTAATAACCGGCCGCAATCTTCTAATAACCACAACCACACCCCAACAAAAAAGCCGCCTCCAAAATGTTAAACACTTCGAAGACAGCTTGCTCTATATAAAATTTATTTAATTAAATGCTTAATTTCCTCGTAGCTTGGCAGTGCCGTTAATGCACCGGCTTTAGTTGCCGCCATTGCGCCCAGCTTGTTGCCGAATGCGACACAGCTTACTAAATCTTCTGTTACTGTAGGTAAACCATTGAAATGAACATAGCGGAGTACACCAGCCATAAACGCATCGCCTGCGCCTGTTGTATCTACAGGAACAACTCGTTCAACGGGAACATGTGTTACTTCGCCGTTTAATACGGCATAAGCTCCATCAGCGCCAACTGTAACAAGCACAATCGGTACTAACAGCTCATCCAACTTTTGAAGACCTTCTTCAATTGTTGTTGTTTCTGTAAGGAAATATAATTCCTCATCAGTTAGCTTTAAAATATCTGCATCTTCAAAGAATGAAGTAATCGTCTCACGGCAGACTTCCTCGGATTCCCAACGAAGCGGGCGGATATTCGCATCGATTGCGATGATCGCTCCCTTATCCTTAGCCATATCCACTGCGGCACGTGTTGTTTTTAATGCTGTTTCTTCAAACATCGTTCCTGAACAAACATTTAAAATCGAAGCACGTTTGAATGCTTCTTCCTGTAATTGCTGAGGTGTTACTTGTAAATTCGGCGTCTCATCGACATAATCTTTAAATACTCGCTCACATTTTTCAGTTAAATGCACATATACACCACTTACACGCTTCTTCGCATCAAATACAGCGAAATCAAGATTCACACCTTCTTTTGTAATCTCCTGACGGCAAAATTCCGATGTTTCGTCATCGCCTGTAATTGTAATAAGTGCTGACGGTGCCCCAATACGACTAATCCCTGCTGCAACATTGATTGTTGCGCCACCTAAGTACTTCGTAAATGAAGTATTGGTCTGATCATTTGCAATATAATCAACGAATGCATCTCCATAAACTAAGATGAATTCTTTGTCTATTTGACTCATTAATTGTCTAACCTCCGACGTTGTATGTTCTTACTAATTTACCATAGAAAAGATATATTTATAAAACTTTATACTATTCTGAAACTAATGCTTTCTTCGCGAATGAATATATTTTCTGTTATACTTTGTTCGGTAAGGAGTTGATTGTGATGACCATTACCATTCGACAAGCAGATCGAAATGACGCGAAAGCTGTTGCCCCTCTAATTTATGACGCAATCGGAGACATTGCAAACAATTTGACTGGTGAAGAAGAAGTTTCGCAGATTTTAGCTGCTTTAGAACAGTATGTCACAGAAACGACAAATCGACACAGCTATTTGAATACATTTGTAGCGGAACAACAGGATGAAATAGTAGGGATTGTCGTGCTTTATGATGGCCGTCTCGGATACGAGCTCGATCGTCAGCTAGAAGAACAACTAGCCAAAAAGGGAATACAGACTACATTGGACGTTGAAGCATATATGGATGAATATTACATCGATACCATTTGTGTCTCAAAAAATGCACGTGGTCTTGGCATCGGTACGCTCCTATTGCAATTTGCCGAGCAAAAAGGCAAAGAGCTTGGGTACGAAAAGATTTCTCTAAATGTGGAACTAGAGAAACACGATGCACGACGCTTGTACGAAAAAGTAGGTTATCGTACTACTGAAAGCTGGACAATAATTAATGAGCCATTTCATCATATGGTGAAGTTGCTATAGAATAGGAAGAAACACGAAATGAAACAAAACTGGATTTACCCGCTATTAATCGTAATAGCGGCTAGTAGTTACGGAGTTTTATCAACAATTGTAAAAGTTGCGATGCAGCATGGCTATACTTCGGCAGAAGCTGTGACAAGCCAATATTTCGTTGGATTTTTACTCGCACTCGTGCTCTTTGTTGTAACACAACGCACATTACCGAAGCTATCAAGAAAAGGTGCCATTACTTTAATTTTAGCCGGAATATGTACAGCAGTTACCGGTATTTTTTACGGTCAGTCCCTTAATTATTTACCGGCATCATTGGCAGTTGTGATGCTGTTCCAATTCACATGGATTGGTTTATTCATGGACTGCTTTCTGAAAAGACGCCTGCCAACACGCATTGAATTAATTTCATTAGTATTTTTATTTGTAGGTACGATTTTGGCAGCCGGTGTCATTGATGTAGATTTATCGCAAATCGCTTGGCAGGGATGGGCACTAGGGTTACTCGCTGCCTTTACTTTTGCTGCCTTTATGCAGTTTAACGCTCAGCCTGTTGAAGGAGTGACGACGATCGGACGTACATTTATTTTATCTATTGTATCACTGATCATCGTTTCTATCTTTTTATCGCCTGAAATTGTATGGAACGGTCAATTGACTGGCGGCCTTTGGAAGTTTGGTCTGGCACTCGGGCTCTTCGGTATTATTTTGCCGATTTTACTATATTCGATTGCCGCGCCAAAAGTCGGCGGTGCACTTGTCCCGATTTTAAGTGCAATGGAACTGCCTGTAGCGATTACGGTATCGGTTATTGTATTAAATGAAAATTTAACACTTCTCCAAGTTTTCGGTATCGTATTTGTACTGTTCGGTATGGTTTTGCCATCCTATTTTGCTTCAAGAAAAGTACGTATCATCGATCAAACACAGCAACTGTCCTGATTTCAGGGCAGTTTTTTATTTCTATTTTACGCTGGCTTACTTAATTTATTTGAATTGATAAAATTTTCTAATAATTGTAGAATGAGATTACGAGATAGTAGTTTCTATCATTTGATCGGAGGCCCATTCACGATGTTCTTTCAGAATTACCGCAATCTAATAAATGAAAAAGAAGGAATTTTATTTCCTTCCAACAGTTATCGTCAAATGGTTTTACAGCCCGCTTACGATGAGGCTCGCAAGCATTTTTTGGATGCGATGCTTCAAATTCATATTGCCCATTTAAAGATGCTTGAAGAACAGGAATTGGTTACCCCAGAAAATGCACGCCGTATCGGTCAGGCGATTCAAAAACTTGATCTGGAATATTATAAAACCCGCGATTATAACCCGCAGTTTGAAGATTTATTTTTCCGCATTGAAAACAAGCTAATCGAACTTGGAGGCGATATTTCAGGAAATTTACATATCGGACGCAGCAGAAACGATATGGGAATCGCCATTTACCGTATGACTCTTCGGAAAAAGTTGCTTTCGCTCATGCAGGAACTTTTAAATTTACGTCAATCACTAATCGTCTTTGCCGAAGAGCATGTAGAGACGATCATGATTGGCTATACACATACACAGCAGGCGCAGCCGACAACATTTGCCCATTATTTAAAGGCTGTCATCGACCAGTTGACCAGGGACTATAAACGAATGCAGGCCGCATACAATACGATTAACCGCAGCAGTATGGGCGCGGCGGCTTTGACAACAACTGGGTTCCCGATCAGCCGCGAGCGAGTACAGGAATTGCTTGCTTTTGATGACTTAATCGAAAATGCCTGGGATGCTGTAGCCGGTGCTGACTACATCGCGGAAGCAGCTAGTATCGTACAGCTCGCTGCATTAAATTTAGGGCGCACATCACAGGACTTTTTACTATGGGCAACGCAGGAATTCAATGCTTTTAAGCTCGCGAGTCCTTATGTGCAGATCAGCTCCATCATGCCTCAAAAGCGCAACCCGGTCTCAATCGAGCATACACGTTCGTTGCTCTCATCAGTTGTCGGGGATGCGGCAACAGTGTTACAGATGGTCCACAATACACCGTTTGGAGATATTGTCGATACGGAAGACGATATGCAACCTTATTTATGGCGGGCAATTGACCGTTTAGGCGGGATTTATAAGCTATTTGCAAGTATGATCCTCACGATGGACGTGAATAAGGAAAATTTACTGAAACGTGCGCAAAACAGCTTTGCCAACGTAACAGAGCTTGCCGATTCCCTCGTACGCTCCGAAGGTATTTCCTTCCGCCAGTCACATAAAATCGTCAGCCTATGTGTGCGGGATCTGATGGCAAATAATAAAGAATCGCTCGCAAGCCTGACATGGAATTTGGCAAACGAGAAATGCCTGGAAGTAACGGGAAAGCCGCTTCAAATTAATGAGATTGCCTTTTACCAGGCTATCCAGCCGGAGTATTTCGTTAATATACGTACATTAAAGGGAGGGCCTGCGCCTTCAACAATGCGAAAGTCGCTCAAACAGGCACAAGAAGATACGGTCCATCTTGAAAATTGGCTGCGAGAAAAAACAGAGGCCATTTTAAAAGCAGAAAATCGATTGGAACAAATTTTAAAGGGGTGGACGGAACATGAGTAATCGTTATGTATTAGCCGTTGACGGTGGTGCATCAAAAACAGTAATGACCATTCGTTCTACAGATGGACGTGAACTATTTACCGCAACTTCCACGGGATCGAATTACCAGGCGGTGGGGATTGGAAATGTCCAACACGTATTTACCGGTCTGCTGAGGAGTGCAGCAGCCCATTTACCGAGCCTGTTTATTGATGTAGCCATTTTTGCACTATCCGGCATTGATACAGATCAGGATAAAAAGATTATTGAAGAAATTATTGAAGAAAGTATCGCCCGATCCCCTTTTACATTCGGTCAAGTTTTAATAGAAAATGATGTTGAAGCGACTTTAAAGGGACTTGGGAAAAGTGATATAAGCCTGCTTATTTCGGGCACAGGGGCGATTTGCTATAGCCTCATGAATGACAAGATTAGTCGTGGCGGCGGCTGGGGGCACCGGATTGGTGATGAAGGTAGCGGCTACTGGATCGGAAAACATATTGCGAAGGCGATTTTCCGCGCTGCTGATGGACGCAACAAGCCGACCATATTAACAGAGCTTGTTTTGGCAGGTCATCATGTTCACAGCACAGATGAATTGTTCAACCTTATTTATTCAGCGGATTATACAAATGCCCGATTGGCTAGCTTCAGTTCCTATTTGCAGCAGGCGGTCGAAATGGGGGATGCCGTTGCACAAAAAATTATGCAAAAAGCAGCGGATGAACTTGTTTTATTGGCAGCAACGACATTAAAAAATGCAGGCTATGCAAACAATGAACATACACTGTTTTTAAATGGCGGCATTTTAAAAAATAACCCCGGGCTTGTTGAATTAATAACTGCTCAGCTCCATAAAACACATCCTAATATTACGTTAAAGCTATGTGAGGAAAAACCGATTGAAGCTATTTTCAATCGCGGCTTGCGCGAATTAAACGGTGCCCAGTCTGTAAAATAAACATAAAAAAATCCCCTTTAGCATCAGTTGCTTTAAGGGGATTCATATTTTATTGCACTACGTCTTCCTGACTTCCCAGCTTTCCTTCGATTAGCTCTTTTGCTTCATCCTTCATCTCATCTGTGATCGACAAATACACTTTCCCCAGCGCAGTTAAAATGACAAATGCATCATCGGTTAAACCGAACAAAGGTAGAAAATCGACTACTAAATCGAATGGTAAAATAAAGTACCCAAGCGCTCCCAAAACAATGAGCTTGCTTGATTTCGGCATGTCCGGACTACGCAGGGCAACGTAAAGTGTGGCAGCTGCCTGCATCGCTTTATAGCCTAACCCTCCACCGAATTTCTTCATTTTATGCAGGAACTTTTTATCTGAATAATGTTGATCTTGACCTTCAATCATTTTTTCAAAATTATATTGTTCGCTCATACGAATGCTCCCTTCATCTCTAGTACTTTATTATTCCTCAAATATGCGGCTCGTAATCCTTTACGTTTTCGCAATTAGAAAAGATTCATTTCGTATTGTGCCTTTTATGTAGGAAATTTAACCAAAGCTGCTGGAATATTTTTGTCGGATTCAATACTTCATCATAGTAAATAATTGAATTTTTACGGAGCTTTGCATGACCGATCGGCACCTCGTAGACAGGGACTTTTCGTCTTATCGCCTCAATGAGCATGTTTGTATCATAGTGATACGACTCCCCCTTTACTTTACAAAGCCATGGCAGATGGACTCTTGGGATATAGCGTAACCCTGTTTGGATGTCGAGCAAACGTTTACGGATAAGCAGCTCAAACATCATCGAATAGGCGCGGTTTTGAAGTTTACTAATGAACGGATAGTCGGAATCCTTGAAGTCACGAATACCTAGTATAATCCCGTCCGAAAAAATTTTCGTACTCGATAATACCTGCTCCACATCCAATAACGAATGCTGGCCATGTGCACCTACCGTAATAATCCCCTTTGCCCGCAATCGTGATTTCAGTATATACTCCATCCCGGTTTTTAGCGCGCGGCCTTTCCCCAGGTTTTTGTCATGTGTTAATACTTCGCAGCCTTCTTGCCGCAATTGTTCAAAAAGAACGTTATATCTTTCTGCACTGCCATCATTAATGATAATAATTTGGGAAATAGGCAATGCATTCAGTTTCCTGACAAATTGAAGAAGGGCCGGTAGTGGGTTTAATGCTGGAATCATAACAATCACTTGCTCCATTTTGCATGCTCCTTCATAGAATATTTATGAAAAAATATAGATTAGCAAACTATTCATCAGCCATTAAAAATCTCAACCGGAATATGCTGAAATTTTGTAACATCAAATAAGCCTGTATCTGTAAGCTTAATATCAGGAATAACCGGCAAAGCGAGAAACGATAAAGTAAGAAACAAATGATAGTCGAGTGTAGGATGAATTGTATGCAAACCTTCATGTAATTTCTCCAGCTCCTGCTTCGCTTGTTCAGCAGGAGCATCTGTCATAAGACCGGCAATTGGCAGACTGAGGGAAGCAATCACTTCTCCTTCATTTACAACGACTAACCCGCCTTGTATCTCTTGAAGAGCCTTAAGTGCCAATAACATATCTTCATCATTTGTTCCTACGGCGATCGCATTATGTGAATCATGGGAAATCGTTGTTGCTACTGCGCCGCTTTGAATACCGATACCTTGTACGATTGCGACTGCCTTTGTCCCAACATGGTGATGCCGCTCCACAACCGCCAGCTTCAATAAGTCCTTTTCAATAGAGGGTACAAATTGTCCATTTGCTACATCAACTTCCAACTCAACCCGTTTTGTAATGAGCTGGTTTGGCACAATTTTCATGACATTTGCCCGGTTTCCTGTAAACGGCAAGCGTAAATCTTCAACTGTCAGCTCTGGTAAATGTATAGATTGTAAAATGGACGTTTCCACAGTAGTTTTTTCTGGAATTGGTGAAAGCATTTCTCCATTTTCCGCAACTTTTTTGCCATTTTTCCATACAGCCAGCGCTTTCATCGTCTGCAAATCCTCAACTACTATAAAATCCGCATCATAACCTGTAGCAACCGCACCTTTATTTTTTAGATGATAACATTCAGCGACATTTAATGATGCAAGCTGGATCGCCAGTAATGGATCCATTCCTTCCGCTATCGCCAATGCCACTGTGTAGTTAATGCTTCCCTGTTCCATCAGTTCATCCAGATGCTTATCATCCGTACAAAAAGCAAAACGCCGTGCATTCGACATTGTTACAGCAGGTAAAATGGCTTTTAAGTTTTTGGCTGCTGACCCTTCCCTAATGAACACATACATCCCCTGTTCCACTCGGTCCAATGCCTCTTCGGCTGTGACGCATTCATGATCTGTTGTAATTCCTGCTGCCCTGTAACCGCGTATTTGAGAGCTTGTTAAACCTGCACAATGGCCATCAATGATCATCCCATTTTCTTGAGCAAGCTTTAATTTTGCGAGCATTTCTTTTTCCCCGTTCAGTACAGCCGGGAAATCCATTACTTCTGCTAAACCCAATATATTCTTATGACCGATAAATTCTTTTAAATCTTTTGCCGTCAGCACAGCTCCCGCATGTTCAAAAGAGGTCCCCGGTACACTGGAAGGCAGCATGAAATAAATATCCATTTCGACATCTTCAATATCCTGCAGCATAAATTCCAATCCTGCTTTACCTGAAACATTCGCAATTTCATGCGGGTCTGTAACGACTGCCGTTACACCATGTGGAAGCACGATTCGATTAAACTGTTTGGGGACAAGCATAGATGATTCAATATGAATATGCGCATCAATAAAGCCCGGTACAATATACTTCCCGCTTGCATCTATTACTTGTTCTGCTTCAAATTCACCTGGCTCTGAAACCGCAATAATTTTGCCGTTTGCCACTACAACATCGCCTTTGCGCCAGCGTAAATTAAAGACATCGGCAATTTGCGCATGTTGAATGATGAAATCCGCTTTACCTCGATTTTGAGATTGATCAATAATTTCCCTCATATGCCACCCCCTGTTTATTTCACACTATGATCCTATTTCTTTTATTAATTAAATAAAAAAGGGATGGCTTTAAAAATTGCACCGTCCCCTTTCCTATGATTGCACTAAACTTTAATATATGATTCTAGCAGCCTTTAGCTCTTTACTGTTGCTGCTTCTATTTCCTGAGCAAATACACTTTTCGCCTTTTCAATATCGACTTCCAGCTGCTGCTCGTGCAATGCTTCACCAATTGCTACAATAGCCTGCTCCAGCATTTCCGCTGTTGTATTCCCCATATGCCCGATGCGGAATGCTTTTCCTGCCAAGTGGGCTAAAGAACCCGCTACGATAATGCCGCGCTTCGCCAGACTTGCTCGGAACTTGCCATCTTCAATACCTTCAGGATATAAAATACAGCTTAATGTCGGTGCAGCTACTTCTTCATCAGCCAATGGTGTCATCCCGTAAGAACGCAGTGCCGCACGGATCGCTTTACCAAATGCGATATGACGCGCTTCACGTTTTTCCATACCTTCTTCTAATACAATATTCAATGCAACATCATATGCATAAATTAAGTTAACCGGAGGCGTCGCAAAGTACATTGCCGGATTCTCCATAATATTGCGCCAATTATGTATATCCGCATAATAGGCCGGCACTGTCCCGATTTGTTCACGTGCTGCCAATGCATTCGGACTGAAAGCAACAATTGCCAGCCCTGGAGGAATACCAATTGCTTTTTGCGATCCAGTTAACACAATATCAATTTTGTAATTTTCTTCACCGTAAGCTTTACTCATATCCTCTTGCAATGCTGCTGTTGCGACAACACCATCGACAATGACAAGTGCACCGGATGCTTTAATAATCGGTACTAGCGTATCTAAGTCCGAAACAACTCCAGTAGATGTATCCGCATGTGTAATTGTTACGGCCTTATACTTATTAGCCTTCACCGCTTCCTCCACTAGCTTGGCGTCTACACGTTCACCCCATGTCGACTGCAATACATCCACTTCAATTCCAAACGCCTTTGCAAGTGGTGTAAAACGATCGCCGAAATAGCCGTGGCTAATAACCAAGAGACGTTCACCTTTTGCAATAGTATTTACGATTGCCATTTCCATTGCCAACGTACCTGAACCTGCTACTACATACACTTCCCCGTCTGTATTAAACAGCTTTTTCGTATTAGCTAACGCGTTCTTAAAAGTTTCAACAAATCGAGGGTCTGTATGGCCTCTCGTCTCACTCGCCAAGGCATCATAAATCTCATCCATTACCGGTGTCGGCCCTGGCACTAATAATAATTCTTTATTTTTCATTGGTATCGCCTCTTTTTCTTAATAGTAAAAATATTCTATCTATATAATATTCTCTATACTTTATAGAACTCCTTCATTTATATAAAATAGAAAATGCCTTTTCAGCCCCATCCAAGCTAAAAAGACATTCCTCTTTATAAAAACCCCTTAGTTTTCCTTATATGTTGGGAGGCATCCCATACTAAACCGCGTTCCAATTCGATTTAGCATTTTTCATAGTAGTCAATCTGTTCAAGTTCAAGAAAGTATTCCTTTTCCCCCTCCTATGTTTCTTTCAATAGTCGCTTCGGCATAACGTCTATTTACTAAGTGCACATTCCCCAATGTCACTAGAATCAGTAAGATAGAAGAAAAGGAATAGATTAATCCGAAAAAGCAGTTCCCCGTTTATGAATCTCTTCATAACACTGCCTATTAAACTTCAGTCTTATACAAATTGCTCTGTTTCAGTAGAGCCGGACATAGCAGTTGTCGAAGATGTACCACCTGAAATTGTTTGTGATACTTCATCAAAGTAACCAGTACCTACTTCACGTTGGTGACGAGTAGCAGTGTAACCTTTGCTTTCAGCAGCAAACTCAGCTTGTTGTAGTTTAGAGTAAGCAGCCATACCATTATCTTTGTAGTCATGCGCAAGCTCGAACATTGAGTAGTTTAAGCTGTGGAAACCAGCAAGTGTAATGAATTGGAACTTGTATCCAAGCTTTCCTAGCTCACGTTGGTACTCTGCAATCTCTTCATCTGATAATTTAGCTTTCCAGTTGAATGAAGGCGAGCAGTTATACGCTAACATTTTCCCTGGGAACTCAGCATGGATTGCAGCAGCAAACTCACGCGCTTCTTCTAATGATGGGTGAGAAGTCTCACACCAGATTAAGTCTGCATATGGTGCATAAGCTAAACCGCGTGCAATTGCTTGCTTAATGCCTGGTTTAGTACGGTAGAATCCTTCAGGAGTACGTTCACCAGTTAAGAACTCTGCATCGCGTGGGTCAATATCTGACGTTACCATGTCAGCAGCATCTGCATCTGTACGTGCGATTAAAATTGTATCAACGCCTGCCACATCAGCAGCTAATCGTGCCGCAATTAAATTACGGACAGCGTTTTGTGTTGGTAATAAAACTTTCCCGCCTAAGTGACCGCATTTTTTCTCAGAAGCCAATTGGTCTTCTAAATGCACACCAGCTGCACCCGCTTCAATCATCCCTTTAACTAATTCGAATACGTTTAACGGACCACCGAAGCCTGCTTCTGCATCAGCTACAATCGGTGCAAACCAGTCAAAACCGTCATCGCGGCCTTCCGCATGGTCAATTTGGTCAGCACGCTGAAGCGCCTGGTTAATACGTTTTACTACTGCTGGTACAGAGTTTGCCGGATATAAAGATTGGTCCGGATACATTTGACCAGAAAGGTTTGCATCAGCCGCTACTTGCCACCCCGATAAGTAGATTGCCTGTAAACCTGCTTTTACCTGCTGTACAGCCTGATTCCCCGTTAAAGCTCCTAACGCATTGATGAAAGGTACTTCATGTAATGACTTCCATAAACGAGCAGATCCACGTTTTGCTAAAGTTTGCTCCTGGATGAATGAACCTTGTAACTTTACAACCTCTTCTGCTGTATAACCACGCTCAATACCTTTCCAGCGCGGGTTTTCTGCCCAATCCTTTTGTAAAGCTTCAATTCTTTCTTGACGAGTTGACATAATAAATTTCCACCTTCCCCATTGTGTATGGATATTCTGTTAGAAAAATTTGTAATTGACTGTTCCATAACAGAACATCTTGCTGTAATATAATGTATAACAGAATGTTTAACTTTTCATTATTTTCTGATAAATTAACTTTAATTTAGGATGAATGGGTATATTTGGAGGATGAGTTGTCATTTAGGCTATAATACAGAAGGAGTGGAATTGCATTGTCATTACAAAATATTGAAATCGAAAAGGACATTTTAAATCAGTATAAAATTATTTTAGAAGATTGGATTCCTGAGGATGCATCGATTGCAATAGCAGTAAACAATAGCTTTATTTATTTCAGTACCGGTCATCACCATTTTGCATTGAAAGTCGGGTCGGCTGTTCCGAAAGACAGCATCGCTTATAAAGTACTACAAACTAAACAAAAGGTTGATGCTGTTATGGAGAATACACTTTTTGAAACACCCTATTATGCAATCGGTTATCCGATTTTGGTTAACGGCGAACATGGCGCTCTAGTTGTCGTCCTGCCCCCATTGTTTAAAGTAAAGAGTTCGGATATGTATAAGTTTTTAACAGGTAAACAAATGGAGGATTGGGTTCCGATTTCGATTGATGAAATTTCACATATTGAAAGTTTGCAAAAGAGGACTTGGTTTTACTCCAAAGGTGAACAATACAAAACAGCTGTTACACTGAAAGAATTACAGACTCGACTGCCAAATAACTTTCTTCGCATTCATCGCTCTTATATTATAAATATTTGCTATATCAAAAAAATCACGCGTGATTTAACTTCAAATTTTATTGTACAGCTGAAGGACGGCGTGGAATTGCCAGTAAGTCAGTCCTATATAAATAACTTGCGGGCGGTTTTGGAGTTTTAGTATGAGGAAAAATTTATAAAAGACAGGGCTCTATAGATCGAATAAACAAAAAACCCACTGATTCCTCAGTGGGTTTTTACATGTGCGAAGCGACGTCCTACTCTCACAGGGGGAAGCCCCCAACTACCATCGGCGCTAAAGAGCTTAACTTCCGTGTTCGGTATGGGAACGGGTGTGACCTCTTTGCCATCATCACTTCACTATTACGGCTTCCAATACACGGCGCTATCCTTCGTCAACTTCCTTCGTTCTTTCAGTCACGTACTTGAGTACGCTCCTTCAATCACTCAGTCGTTTCCTCGACTAGCTTGTGTCTTGAAACCCTTAGAAAGATCATTCTTTCAAAACTGGATAAACGTTTCATTGAGTTTGTGCAATAAAATGTGGTTAAGTCCTCGACCGATTAGTATTCGTCAGCTGCATGCGTCACCGCACTTCCACCTCGAACCTATCTACCTGATCGTCTTTCAGGGGTCTTACTTACTTGCGTAATGGGAAATCTCATCTTGAGGGGGGCTTCATGCTTAGATGCTTTCAGCACTTATCCCGTCCATACATAGCTACCCAGCGATGCCTTTGGCAAGACAACTGGTACACCAGCGGTATGTCCATCCCGGTCCTCTCGTACTAAGGACAGCTCCTCTCAAATTTCCTACGCCCACGACGGATAGGGACCGAACTGTCTCACGACGTTCTGAACCCAGCTCGCGTACCGCTTTAATGGGCGAACAGCCCAACCCTTGGGACCGACTACAGCCCCAGGATGCGATGAGCCGACATCGAGGTGCCAAACCTCCCCGTCGATGTGGACTCTTGGGGGAGATAAGCCTGTTATCCCCGGGGTAGCTTTTATCCGTTGAGCGATGGCCCTTCCATGCGGAACCACCGGATCACTAAGCCCGTCTTTCGACCCTGCTCGACTTGTAGGTCTCGCAGTCAAGCTCCCTTATGCCTTTACACTCTACGAATGATTTCCAACCATTCTGAGGGAACCTTTGGGCGCCTCCGTTACTCTTTAGGAGGCGACCGCCCCAGTCAAACTGTCCGCCTGACACTGTCTCCTACCCCGCTAAGGGGCATGGGTTAGAAGTTCAATACAACCAGGGTAGTATCCCACCGACGCCTCCTTCGAAGCTGGCGCTCCGAGATCTCTGGCTCCTACCTATCCTGTACAAGTTGTACCAAAATTCAATATCAGGCTACAGTAAAGCTCCACGGGGTCTTTCCGTCCTGTCGCGGGTAACCTGCATCTTCACAGGTACTATAATTTCACCGAGTCTCTCGTTGAGACAGTGCCCAGATCGTTACGCCTTTCGTGCGGGTCGGAACTTACCCGACAAGGAATTTCGCTACCTTAGGACCGTTATAGTTACGGCCGCCGTTTACTGGGGCTTCAATTCACAGCTTCGCTTGCGCTAACCGCTCCTCTTAACCTTCCAGCACCGGGCAGGCGTCAGCCCCTATACGTCACCTTACGGTTTTGCAGAGACCTGTGTTTTTGCTAAACAGTCGCCTGGGCCTATTCACTGCGGCTTCTCTAGGCTATGCACCCAAAGAAGCACCCCTTCTCCCGAAGTTACGGGGTCATTTTGCCGAGTTCCTTAACGAGAGTTCTCTCGCACACCTTAGGATTCTCTCCTCGACTACCTGTGTCGGTTTGCGGTACGGGCACCTCTCACCTCGATAGAGGCTTTTCTTGGCAGTGTGAAATCAGGAACTTCGCTCATACGAGCTCGTCATCACAGCTCAACGTTAGAGTATGCGGATTTGCCTACATACACGCCTTACTGCTTGAACACGCGCAACCAACGGCGTGCTTACCCTATCCTACTGCGTCCCCCCATTTCTCAAACGGTGAGGAGGTGGTACAGGAATATCAACCTGTTGTCCATCGCCTACGCCTATCGGCCTCGGCTTAGGTCCCGACTAACCCTGAGCGGACGAGCCTTCCTCAGGAAACCTTAGTCATACGGTGCATGGGATTCTCACCCATGTTTCGCTACTCATACCGGCATTCTCACTTCTAACCGCTCCACCAGTCCTTCCGGTCTGACTTCAACGCTGTTAGAACGCTCTCCTACCACGCATACTCAAAGTATGCATCCACAGCTTCGGTGAATCGTTTAGCCCCGATACATTTTCGGCGCAGCGTCACTCGACCAGTGAGCTATTACGCACTCTTTAAATGATGGCTGCTTCTAAGCCAACATCCTGGTTGTCTAAGCAACGCCACATCCTTTTCCACTTAACGATTACTTGGGGACCTTAGCTGGTGGTCTGGGCTGTTTCCCTCTTGACTACGGATCTTATCACTCGCAGTCTGACTCCCGTGTATAAATATCCGGCATTCGGAGTTTGTCTGAATTCGGTAAAGCGAGATGCCCCCCTAGTCCAAACAGTGCTCTACCTCCGGTATTCTCAATCACGAGGCTAGCCCTAAAGCTATTTCGGAGAGAACCAGCTATCTCCAGGTTCGATTGGAATTTCTCCGCTACCCACACCTCATCCCCGCACTTTTCAACGTGCGTGGGTTCGGGCCTCCAGTGAGTGTTACCTCACCTTCACCCTGGACATGGGTAGATCACCTGGTTTCGGGTCTACGACCACGTACTAATTCGCCCTATTCAGACTCGCTTTCGCTGCGGCTCCGTCTTCTCAACTTAACCTCGCACGTAATCGTAACTCGCCGGTTCATTCTACAAAAGGCACGCTATCACCCATTAACGGGCTCTAACTACTTGTAGGCACACGGTTTCAGGATCTATTTCACTCCCCTTCCGGGGTGCTTTTCACCTTTCCCTCACGGTACTGGTTCACTATCGGTCACTAGGTAGTATTTAGCCTTGGGAGATGGTCCTCCCGGATTCCGACGGAATTTCACGTGTTCCGCCGTACTCAGGATCCACTCTGGAGGGAATGAACTTTTGACTACAGGGCTTTTACCTCGTTTCGCGGACCTTTCCAAGTCGCTTCGTCTAGTTCATTCTTTTGTAACTCCGTATAGAGTGTCCTACAACCCCAAAGAGCAAGCTCTTTGGTTTGGGCTCTTCCCGTTTCGCTCGCCGCTACTCAGGGAATCGAATTTTCTTTCTGTTCCTGCAGGTACTTAGATGTTTCAGTTCTCTGCGTCTGTCTTCGACACGCTATGAATTCACGTGAAGATACTATCCGATTAAAGATAGTGGGTTCCCCCATTCGGAAATCCCCGGATCAAAGCTTACTTACAGCTCCCCGAGGCATATCGGTGTTAGTGCCGTCCTTCATCGACTCCTAGTGCCAAGGCATCCACCGTGCGCCCTTATTAACTTAACCAAAAGTTAACACTTGGAACGAGTCCAAGATTTAAGTTTACACGTCAATTGCT
>NZ_CP150239.1:47500-110000 GCF_037975215.1 Solibacillus sp. FSL R5-0449 | reverse complement strand
ATTTTTTACTCTGACAGTAATATGAAATTAAAATGGTGCGGGTGAAGGGAGTCGAACCCCCACGCCTTGCGGCGCTAGATCCTAAGTCTAGTGCGTCTGCCAATTCCGCCACACCCGCTAAGCAGTATAAAATATAAACTGGTGAGCCATGAAGGACTCGAACCTTCGACCCTCTGATTAAAAGTCAGATGCTCTACCAACTGAGCTAATGGCTCTCTAAATGGTGCCGGCGAAAGGAGTCGAACCCTCGACCTACTGATTACAAGTCAGTTGCTCTACCAACTGAGCTACACCGGCATTTAGAAATGGTGGAGGATGACGGGCTCGAACCGCCGACCCCCTGCTTGTAAGGCAGGTGCTCTCCCAGCTGAGCTAATCCTCCTGGGTAATACAGCCTAGCGACGTCCTACTCTCACAGGGGGAAGCCCCCAACTACCATCGGCGCTAAAGAGCTTAACTTCCGTGTTCGGTATGGGAACGGGTGTGACCTCTTTGCCATCATCACTAGACTATTTTCTTTAAAAGACATTATTCATTGTAACATACTTTTCTTATACGTCAAGTACTTTTTTAATGAATTTCATTCTTTCAAAACTGGATAAACGTTTCATTGAGTTTGTGCAATAAAATGTGGTTAAGTCCTCGACCGATTAGTATTCGTCAGCTGCATGCGTCACCGCACTTCCACCTCGAACCTATCTACCTGATCGTCTTTCAGGGGTCTTACTTACTTGCGTAATGGGAAATCTCATCTTGAGGGGGGCTTCATGCTTAGATGCTTTCAGCACTTATCCCGTCCATACATAGCTACCCAGCGATGCCTTTGGCAAGACAACTGGTACACCAGCGGTATGTCCATCCCGGTCCTCTCGTACTAAGGACAGCTCCTCTCAAATTTCCTACGCCCACGACGGATAGGGACCGAACTGTCTCACGACGTTCTGAACCCAGCTCGCGTACCGCTTTAATGGGCGAACAGCCCAACCCTTGGGACCGACTACAGCCCCAGGATGCGATGAGCCGACATCGAGGTGCCAAACCTCCCCGTCGATGTGGACTCTTGGGGGAGATAAGCCTGTTATCCCCGGGGTAGCTTTTATCCGTTGAGCGATGGCCCTTCCATGCGGAACCACCGGATCACTAAGCCCGTCTTTCGACCCTGCTCGACTTGTAGGTCTCGCAGTCAAGCTCCCTTATGCCTTTACACTCTACGAATGATTTCCAACCATTCTGAGGGAACCTTTGGGCGCCTCCGTTACTCTTTAGGAGGCGACCGCCCCAGTCAAACTGTCCGCCTGACACTGTCTCCTACCCCGCTAAGGGGCATGGGTTAGAAGTTCAATACAACCAGGGTAGTATCCCACCGACGCCTCCTTCGAAGCTGGCGCTCCGAGATCTCTGGCTCCTACCTATCCTGTACAAGTTGTACCAAAATTCAATATCAGGCTACAGTAAAGCTCCACGGGGTCTTTCCGTCCTGTCGCGGGTAACCTGCATCTTCACAGGTACTATAATTTCACCGAGTCTCTCGTTGAGACAGTGCCCAGATCGTTACGCCTTTCGTGCGGGTCGGAACTTACCCGACAAGGAATTTCGCTACCTTAGGACCGTTATAGTTACGGCCGCCGTTTACTGGGGCTTCAATTCACAGCTTCGCTTGCGCTAACCGCTCCTCTTAACCTTCCAGCACCGGGCAGGCGTCAGCCCCTATACGTCACCTTACGGTTTTGCAGAGACCTGTGTTTTTGCTAAACAGTCGCCTGGGCCTATTCACTGCGGCTTCTCTAGGCTATGCACCCAAAGAAGCACCCCTTCTCCCGAAGTTACGGGGTCATTTTGCCGAGTTCCTTAACGAGAGTTCTCTCGCACACCTTAGGATTCTCTCCTCGACTACCTGTGTCGGTTTGCGGTACGGGCACCTCTCACCTCGATAGAGGCTTTTCTTGGCAGTGTGAAATCAGGAACTTCGCTCATACGAGCTCGTCATCACAGCTCAACGTTATAGTATGCGGATTTGCCTACATACACGCCTTACTGCTTGAACACGCGCAACCAACGGCGTGCTTACCCTATCCTACTGCGTCCCCCCATTTCTCAAACGGTGAGGAGGTGGTACAGGAATATCAACCTGTTGTCCATCGCCTACGCCTATCGGCCTCGGCTTAGGTCCCGACTAACCCTGAGCGGACGAGCCTTCCTCAGGAAACCTTAGTCATACGGTGCATGGGATTCTCACCCATGTTTCGCTACTCATACCGGCATTCTCACTTCTAACCGCTCCACCAGTCCTTCCGGTCTGACTTCAACGCTGTTAGAACGCTCTCCTACCACGCATACTCAAAGTATGCATCCACAGCTTCGGTGAATCGTTTAGCCCCGATACATTTTCGGCGCAGCGTCACTCGACCAGTGAGCTATTACGCACTCTTTAAATGATGGCTGCTTCTAAGCCAACATCCTGGTTGTCTAAGCAACGCCACATCCTTTTCCACTTAACGATTACTTGGGGACCTTAGCTGGTGGTCTGGGCTGTTTCCCTCTTGACTACGGATCTTATCACTCGCAGTCTGACTCCCGTGTATAAATATCCGGCATTCGGAGTTTGTCTGAATTCGGTAAAGCGAGATGCCCCCCTAGTCCAAACAGTGCTCTACCTCCGGTATTCTCAATCACGAGGCTAGCCCTAAAGCTATTTCGGAGAGAACCAGCTATCTCCAGGTTCGATTGGAATTTCTCCGCTACCCACACCTCATCCCCGCACTTTTCAACGTGCGTGGGTTCGGGCCTCCAGTGAGTGTTACCTCACCTTCACCCTGGACATGGGTAGATCACCTGGTTTCGGGTCTACGACCACGTACTAATTCGCCCTATTCAGACTCGCTTTCGCTGCGGCTCCGTCTTCTCAACTTAACCTCGCACGTAATCGTAACTCGCCGGTTCATTCTACAAAAGGCACGCTATCACCCATTAACGGGCTCTAACTACTTGTAGGCACACGGTTTCAGGATCTATTTCACTCCCCTTCCGGGGTGCTTTTCACCTTTCCCTCACGGTACTGGTTCACTATCGGTCACTAGGTAGTATTTAGCCTTGGGAGATGGTCCTCCCGGATTCCGACGGAATTTCACGTGTTCCGCCGTACTCAGGATCCACTCTGGAGGGAATGAACTTTTGACTACAGGGCTTTTACCTCGTTTCGCGGACCTTTCCAAGTCGCTTCGTCTAGTTCATTCTTTTGTAACTCCGTATAGAGTGTCCTACAACCCCAAAGAGCAAGCTCTTTGGTTTGGGCTCTTCCCGTTTCGCTCGCCGCTACTCAGGGAATCGAATTTTCTTTCTGTTCCTGCAGGTACTTAGATGTTTCAGTTCTCTGCGTCTGTCTTCGACACGCTATGAATTCACGTGAAGATACTATCCGATTAAAGATAGTGGGTTCCCCCATTCGGAAATCCCCGGATCAAAGCTTACTTACAGCTCCCCGAGGCATATCGGTGTTAGTGCCGTCCTTCATCGACTCCTAGTGCCAAGGCATCCACCGTGCGCCCTTATTAACTTAACCAAAAGTTAACACTTGGAACAAGTCCAAGATTTAAGTTTACACGTCAATTGCTTGACTTGTTTAAAAATCTATAAAATAGAAATTTGATTTATTGCTTTCAATGTCGTTTTATCCAGTTTTCAAAGAACGAAGCAGCTGACTTCAATCACATCGTGACAAAGCTTCACTGATTTTGCTTCATGCAGCTTTGCGACGAAAGCGCAAGCGTCAGGAGCAAGGTTTGAAGTGTTTCATTCATTTAAGAATGAACCTTCAAAACTGAACAGCAACCGTTAATGTTTCATTCCCCAAGGGAATGATTCCGAAAAATCCTTAGAAAGGAGGTGATCCAGCCGCACCTTCCGATACGGCTACCTTGTTACGACTTCACCCCAATCATCTATCCCACCTTCGGCGGCTGGCTCCAAAAGGTTACCTCACCGACTTCGGGTGTTACAAACTCTCGTGGTGTGACGGGCGGTGTGTACAAGGCCCGGGAACGTATTCACCGCGGCATGCTGATCCGCGATTACTAGCGATTCCGGCTTCATGTAGGCGAGTTGCAGCCTACAATCCGAACTGAGAACGGTTTTATCGGATTAGCTCCCCCTCGCGGGTTGGCAACCGTTTGTACCGTCCATTGTAGCACGTGTGTAGCCCAGGTCATAAGGGGCATGATGATTTGACGTCATCCCCACCTTCCTCCGGTTTATCACCGGCAGTCTCCTTAGAGTGCCCAACTGAATGATGGCAACTAAGAATAAGGGTTGCGCTCGTTGCGGGACTTAACCCAACATCTCACGACACGAGCTGACGACAACCATGCACCACCTGTCACCGTTGCCCCCGAAGGGGAAACTATGTCTCCATAGTGGTCACCGGGATGTCAAGACCTGGTAAGGTTCTTCGCGTTGCTTCGAATTAAACCACATGCTCCACCGCTTGTGCGGGCCCCCGTCAATTCCTTTGAGTTTCAGTCTTGCGACCGTACTCCCCAGGCGGAGTGCTTAATGCGTTAGCTGCAGCACTGAGGGGCGGAAACCCCCCAACACTTAGCACTCATCGTTTACGGCGTGGACTACCAGGGTATCTAATCCTGTTTGCTCCCCACGCTTTCGCGCCTCAGTGTCAGTTACAGACCAGACAGTCGCCTTCGCCACTGGTGTTCCTCCAAATCTCTACGCATTTCACCGCTACACTTGGAATTCCACTATCCTCTTCTGCACTCAAGTTCCCCAGTTTCCAATGACCCTCCCCGGTTGAGCCGGGGGCTTTCACATCAGACTTAAGGAACCACCTGCGCGCGCTTTACGCCCAATAATTCCGGACAACGCTTGCCACCTACGTATTACCGCGGCTGCTGGCACGTAGTTAGCCGTGGCTTTCTAACAAGGTACCGTCAAGGTAGCGCCAGTTACTACGCTACTTGTTCTTCCCTTGCAACAGAGTTTTACGAACCGAAATCCTTCTTCACTCACGCGGCGTTGCTCCATCAGACTTTCGTCCATTGTGGAAGATTCCCTACTGCTGCCTCCCGTAGGAGTCTGGGCCGTGTCTCAGTCCCAGTGTGGCCGATCACCCTCTCAGGTCGGCTACGCATCGTTGCCTTGGTGAGCCGTTACCTCACCAACTAGCTAATGCGCCGCGGGTCCATCTTATAGTGACAGCCGAAACCGTCTTTCAACTTTAAAACATGTGTTAAAAAGTATTATTCGGTATTAGCCCCGGTTTCCCGGAGTTATCCCAATCTATAAGGTAGGTTACCCACGTGTTACTCACCCGTCCGCCGCTAAAATTTTAAAGGTGCAAGCACCAATAAAATTTCCGCTCGACTTGCATGTATTAGGCACGCCGCCAGCGTTCGTCCTGAGCCAGGATCAAACTCTCCATAAAAGTAGTTTGAAAGCTCATTTGCTTTGCTAGCGATCCAACTTCGTTAGAAGTTGAAATCTATTGTTTGCTTCATTTAAGTAGCTTGTTTCATTAACGTTGCTTGTTCAGTTTTCAAGGTTCATTGTGTTGTCGTTGTGACAACTTTTATATCTTACCATTTACATAAGGTGAATGTCAACAACTTTTTTAAAAAGTTTTTAATTCATTTTTCCGATGTAAATTTAGTAACTTTTTTACTTTATCACTCTAAAGTCGAAAAGTAAAGATGTTTGTAATTTTTTGCGTCATGTTTTAGCGACAAGAAATAATATACCACCCTCACAACTATATTACAATAGTTATTTCAAAAAAATATTACTTTTTATCAAATTCTATATCCCTTCCCTTAATTCCTTTTAATTAATATAGAATGGAATGCCTAACAGCTTCCCCATCTTTATATTTTTCTATACCTCTAACTGCCAACACACTCTCGCAGTCGCTCACAAACAAATAATAATGCCTTTCTTTCTATAATAAAGAAAAGAGCCCTGCGAATACCGCTGGACTCTTTTAAAATTAAACTTATTTCATTGTATGACGCATTGTCGGGAATAATAAAACATCACGAATTGATGGTGAATTCGTTAATAGCATTACTAAGCGGTCGATACCGATACCTAAACCACCAGTTGGCGGCATACCGTATTCTAATGCTTCGATGAAATCATTATCCATTTCATGTGCTTCATCATTACCTGCTTCTTTCTCGGCCATTTGAGCTTCAAAGCGCTCGCGTTGATCGATTGGATCATTTAATTCTGTGAAGGCATTTGCATGCTCACGACGAACGATAAATAGCTCAAAACGGTCTGTGAAGCGTGGGTCTTCAGGATTTTTCTTCGCTAACGGAGAAATTTCCACTGGGTGACCTGTTACGAATGTAGGTTGTACTAATGTTTCTTCTACTTTTTGTTCAAAGAACTCATTAATGATGTGTCCTACTTCGTGTGTATCTTTAATTTCCACACCGTGTTCAGCAGCGAGTTTACGTGCTTCTTCTACAGTCATTGGTGCCCAGAAGTCTACACCTGTTGCTTCTTTAACTGCATCTACCATGTGCACGCGTTTCCAGCCAACACCTAATTCAATTGTATCTTCACCATATTGTACAGATGTTGTGCCAAGTACGTCTTGAGCCACATGTGCAATAAGGTTTTCTGTTAAATCCATAATATCGTTATAGTCTGCATATGCTTCATATAATTCAATCATTGTGAATTCCGGATTGTGACGAGTTGAAATACCTTCGTTACGGAATACACGGCCGATTTCATATACTTTCTCCAAGCCACCAACGATTAAGCGTTTTAAATGCAGCTCAATTGCGATACGCATATATAATTCCATATCCAATGCATTGTGATGTGTAATAAACGGACGAGCCGCCGCACCACCTGCAATTGTATGCAGCATTGGTGTTTCCACTTCCAAATAACCATTGTTATCTAAATAGTTGCGGATTGCGCGAATGATCTTTGAACGTTGGATGAATGTTGTTTTCGACTCATCATTTGTCATTAAGTCAACATAGCGTTGACGGTAACGTTGTTCTACATCTGTAAGACCGTGGAATTTATCAGGTAATGGGCGTAACGCTTTTGTTAGGAAAGTGAACTCTGTCGCTTTAACAGATAATTCTCCTACTTGTGTACGGAATACTTTACCTTTTACCCCTACGATATCTCCAAGATCTGCTTTGTTGAATAATTCATACGCTTCTTCACCGATTGCATCTTTACGTACATAAATTTGGATTTGGCCAGCTAAGTCCTGGATATGCGCAAAACCTGCTTTACCTTTACCGCGCTTTGTCATAATACGTCCAGCGATTACAACTTCACGTGGGTTTTCTTCTAATTGCTCTTTATCAAATTGCTCATTTTCTGCAATAACTTCGTTCGATAAATGTGTGCGTTCAAAACGGCTGCCGAATGGGTCCATACCGTTTTCGCGAATATCTGTCATCTTCTGGCGTCTCACCAAAAGTTGGTCGTTTAATTCTTCGATATTTGACACGTATTTCACTCCTTAATGTTTTTGCGCTCCAAAACGGCACAATAGTCCATAATGTTTCCATTGTACAGTATTTCTTTTAGTGATTCACCTGTTTCGAATTAATTTTAAATATCAGATAATTCTGTTAAGCGAATTTCCTTTACATAATAAAAAGGCATCATAAGCTGATGCCTTTTACTACTGTTTATACTATAACCGCTTCTTCTTCGTATTCATCTGCAACACTGTTTAATAGAATACGTAAATCCTGCTCAGTCTCAGTTAAATTGATAGCATTACGGATTTTCCCGTTTCCGCGAATTCCTTTTAAATACCATGATGCATGTTTACGCATTTCTCTTACCGCCACTTTTTCGCCTTTAAGTGCTTTTAAGCGTTCAAAATGAAGTAAACAAACGTCCATCTTTTCACGGATTGAAGGCTCTGGAATTTGAATACCTGATTCCAAGTATTTCACCGTTTGATAAATCATCCATGGATTCCCTAAAGCAGCACGACCAATCATAACGGCGTCTGCATTCGTATGTTCCAGAATGCGCTTTGCATCTTCCGGTGTTTCCACGTCCCCATTTGCGATAAATGGAATGCTAATATTTTTCTTCACTTCTGCTAAGACATCCCAGTTTGCCTTACCTTCATACATTTGCACACGTGTTCGGCCATGCATGGCAATTGCAGCTGCACCTGCTCGTTCTGCTGCTTGGGCATTTTCTACAGCGAATACACGCTCTTCATCCCATCCGATACGCATTTTTACTGAAACCGGCTTATCAACTGCATCGACAACAGCTGAAACCATCTCGTAAATTTTGTTCGGATCAAGAAGCCATTTTGCGCCGGCTTCACATTTAATAATTTTGTTTACAGGACATCCCATATTGATATCGATAATATCGGCTGTTGTATGTTTGTCTACAAACTTTGCTGCCTCTACTAAATTTTCTTTGTCTCCTCCGAAAATTTGCAGTGTCATCGGATTTTCGCGCTCATCGATATAAAGCATGTCCAATGTTTTTTTGTTGCGGATATTCAACGCCTTATCACTGATCATTTCCGCGTATACTAACCCTGCTCCAAACTCTTTTACAGTTAAACGGAAAGCCGAGTTGCAAATTCCGGCCATCGGGGCAAGAACGACACGGTTATCCATAATAATATCGCCTATTTGGAATGGCTTTTGGTCGATGTTTGACACCTTTTTGTTCCCTCCACTAGGTTATTCACCTTTTAATTCGTTTATATCTATTTGTAATACATCTGCAATTGTTTGAAGTTGTTCTTGTGAGGCAATTTTCTCGCCTCGTTCAATACGCCCTAAAATGGTTACAGATATACCTATATATTTTGCAAATTCGGTTTGCTGAATTCGTTTCAATTTTCGAAAGGCCCGAATTCTGCGACCGTATTGATTTTCTTCCACAGATTGACGCCTTCTTTCTCTATATCAAGTGCATGTAACGCTTTTTGCACGCCTACAAGCATATCATAGTTTTGCGTCATAATCTCTTCTAACGGTACAAGCACGAATGCACGCTCATACATACGAGGATGTGGAACCGTTAAATTTTCTGTTTCATACTGTTCTTGACCATACAGCAAAATGTCCAAATCGATAATTCGCGGTCCCCAACGGAATTCACGAATACGACCAAGATCGTTTTCGATTTTTTGGCATTGCGCTAGAAGCTCAAAAGCATCTAGCTCTGTTTCAAGAGCGACGGCAATATTTAAAAAATCGGCCTGATCTGTATAGCCTACTGCTGCTGTTTCATAAATTGAAGAAATCGCTGTTACTTTAATCGCCTCTTGTGCAATGAGCAGTTTCACCGCGTCCTGTAAGTTTTGCTCACGCTCACCGATATTCGTACCAATCGATAAATACGCTGTCGTCGTCATACGAATTGCCCTCTTGTAATTTCGACTGCGACTTCTTTATAATGCCCAGGAATTGGAGGATCAGGCTTAATAATTTCGACGCGGCACCCAAAAATCTGACCTTCATACTGCGTTAAAATACTCGAAGCAACTTTTTCGGCAACCGCTTCAATTAATTTATACGGTTTCCCTTCAATCACTTCTTTACAAATATCATAAACGCCAACATAGCTTACCGTATGATCCAGCTCATCCGTCTCACCAGCAAGCTTCATATCAACAGCAAGCGAAACATTAGCACGAAAGCGTTGTCCTAATACGTTTTCTTCCGGTAATACACCGTGATAACCAAAAAACTGCATTTCTTTTAAATGAATGTAATCCATTGCAAACTCCTTAATGTCTCGGTGCCAATTCACCTTGTACTTCAAATTTCCCTACAAGTGCATCCATCATTTTCACTGTCCGCGCCACTTCCTTCACATCATGAACACGCATCATATGGCAGCCTTTTTGAACACCAAATGCACAAGTAGCGGCTGTCCCTTCCACTCGTTCCTCAACAGGTAATTCTAAAATTGATCCAATCATACGCTTGCGTGATGTCGCAAGCAATACCGGATATCCTAATGCAACAAGCTCATCGAGGCGCTGCATCGTTTCAATACTTTCACTTAGACTCTTCACAAAACCGATGCCCGGATCAAGGAAAATATGCTCATCACGTACTCCTGCTGCTTTTGCAATTGCAATGCTTTCCTGCATATCGGCCATATATTCGGCAAAGTAGTTATCATACTGATCTGATAGGCGGTTATGCATTAAAATGATCGGCACATCAAGTTCCGCTGCAACATTTGCCATTTCCGGATCTGCTTTTGCGCCCCATATGTCATTAATAATATGTGCACCTGCTTCAATTGCAGCCCGCGCTACATTGGATTTATACGTATCGATGGAGATAATCGCAGGTACTTCTTTTAAAAGCGCTCGAATTACCGGTACGACACGTGCAATCTCTTCCTCATCGGAAATTCTTATATAGCCGGGGCGTGTTGATTCCCCGCCGACGTCGATAATTTTCGCTCCATCTGCCACCATTTTTTTCGCCTGGGCAACAGCTTTTTCAACAGAATTGAACTTGCCGCCATCCGAAAATGAGTCCGGTGTTACATTTAAAATGCCCATCACGAACGTTTCTTTGCGAAAATCCAGTTCAATCCCATTTAATGTGAGTACTTTATAGTTTTCTAACATGACGGTCTCCTAAACACGTAATGATTTTTTGTACATATGCTTGATGCAGCTTTTTGTAAAGTCTGCCTTCACTGCCGGCGAACTGTACCTTTCCAATACGGGAAATCGGTACAAGCTCCTGTACAGCGGTTGTAATAAAGCATTCATCCGCCTGTTCCAACTCCCATGCCATAAAGCGTCCTTCCCGCACCGGGATTTGGAGTTCAGCAGCGAGTTGAATGACTATTTTTCGGGTAATGCCCGGTAAAATGCCTAAATTAGTAGAAGGCGTATATAGTATACCATCTTTTATCCAAAAGACATTTGACGTAATGCCTTCTGCGACAACACTGTCCTGGTCGGTAAAGAAACCTTCCTGTGCCGCTAAACTTGTTAACTCTAAACGTGCCCGGACATTATTGCCGTAATGATGACTTTTATAGCGGATCTGCTGTTCAGGGGTATTCCGCACTGTTTTCAGCCAGACCGCTTCTTTTTCTTTACCACGTACCATATTCGGCAGTTCTTTACGAAACAGAATAACGGTTGGTTCAGTATATTCTGATGGGGCAAGTCCAATCGGATGTACACCAGCCGATACATTTAAACGAAAATACCCTTCTTTGCCGTCCTGTGCATTGAGCTTTTCAATGACTTCTCCTATGTCCTCTAGCGTATACGGAAAATGAATACGGTATTCTTTTAACGCTTCCAGCAGGCGGCTGAAATGTTCGCTCAAATAGACAGCCTTTCCTTCATATGTCCGAAACGTTTCAAAAAAACCAAGCCCATATAAAAAGCCATGGTCGAACGGGGAAATTTTCAAATCCTGCTCATCGATATACTGGCCATTCATCCAACAAAGCATTACCCATTCCTCCTAACAATACGTCTCAATAAATGTTCGTAACAGCTGCTTGCCGTCTTCAGTCATAATTGACTCCGGATGATATTGAACCCCTTCAATCGGATATTGTTTATGACGCAGCCCCATAATTTCGCCTTCCTCTGTCCAAGCCGTCACTTCGAGGCAGTCCGGTAATGTTGTAGGCTCTACAATCAGTGAATGGTATCGCGTTGCTAAAAACGGGTTCGCATTCTTTCTGTGCAGCCCCACCCTATTATGAAGAACAGGGGATGTTTTTCCGTGCATCAATCTTTCCGCGCGTACTACATCACCGCCAAATACTTGTGCAATTGCCTGATGACCTAAGCACACACCTAAAATCGGAAGCTTCCCTGCGAAATGTTCGATAATGGATAGACTTTCTCCGGCATCATTTGGTGTACAAGGCCCCGGTGAAATAACAAGCATCATCGGTTGGAGCCTTTCAATTTCTTCTACCGTAATTTCGTCATTGCGCTTAACGACCAGTTCATGACCGAATTCACCGAAGTATTGCACCAAGTTATATGTAAACGAATCATAGTTATCAACCATTAAAATCATTTGCTCACCTCTTCTGCCATTGCTTTTGCCTGCCACATTGCTCTCGCTTTATTCATCGACTCAATATACTCGTTTTCCGGAATCGAATCGATGACTATTCCGGCACCCGCCTGAATGTATGCAATACCATCCTGAATATACGCTGTACGGATAACGATATTTAATTCCAGATCGCCTGTATAGCCAATCCAGCCGATCGATCCTGTGTATAGACCACGGCGTACCGGCTCAAGTTCTTCAATAATTTCCATCGTACGGATCTTCGGTGCTCCTGTAATCGTTCCACCCGGGAACATCGCCCGAATGACATCCGCATTTGTTTTTCCTTGCGCAATCTCCCCTCGAACATTCGAAACGATATGCATCACATGTGAATAATGCTCAATCACCATGAACTCATTTACTTCTACCGTTCCGTATTTGCTCACCCTTCCTAGGTCATTGCGTTCCAGATCAACGAGCATGACATGTTCTGCACGTTCTTTTTCATGTTCGATAAGCTCATTGGCCAATGCCAAGTCCTGTTCCTCCGATGCTCCGCGCGGGCGTGTCCCTGCAATCGGTCTTGTCGAAAGCTCATTCCCTTTACGTTTTACGAGCAACTCCGGAGAACCGCTCACTACCGCAAAATCCTCGCTTTCAATATAAGCCATATACGGTGAAGGATTAAATGAACGAACCGCCTCATACACCGCAATTGGTGCTGACGAAAGTTTTTTCGCCTGCCGCACAGACAAATTCACCTGGAACACATCGCCTTGTCCAATATAATGCTGAATTTTATGTATTGCAGCTTCAAATGCATCTCCGCTGAATGAAACTTGAAGTTCCGCTTCATCCTGCTGCATATTTTTTGCTGTTTCCTGATTAAAATGGCGCTTTTTCAAGCCGGCTTCGGCATGCTGCTGCCAATCTGTTTGCCATGAAAGTAAATCAACTTCACTAGTAGAGAATTTCATCAATGTCACTTCGCCCGTTTGGACATTATGTACTGCCCAATGATCGAACAAGTAAAAATAGAGATCCGGTACTTTTAAATCGTCTTCTGTCACATTTGGAAGCAACTCAATCGTGCGCGCATAATCATATGAAATAAATCCAATGGCTCCACCTTGAAAATCAGGAAGTGCCGGATTCGCTTCAAGCTTGTACTCGGCGATCACTTTTTCCAGCTCTGCGAGTGCTTCACCTGTTTTCAGCTCTGTCTCCCCACTTTTCCAAGTCAGCTCAAGACCTTGTGCCACTGACTTTGCCGTTGCGATTGGTTGCCATGCAGCGATTGAATAATGCCCTCCACGACCGCTTTCCAAAAACGCTCGTTGTTTTTCCTTTGTCGTCTGTTCCTGGAAACTATAATAAAATTCATCGTTTGTCATGTAAAATGTATGTGTTTCTAGTTGTTGCATCAATTTACACCTGCTTTGCCTTTTTCTTAATTAAACTCGATAACGCTGTAAAAATCCATTTTTAACTTAGCAGTTCCAAAGAAAAAAAGCCATTTTACGAGAGTGATTCTCGCAAAATGGCTTTTAAAAATCTGTTAGACAAATTTTAATTAGTCTTCAAATTGGTATAAAGGTGTTGATAAGTAACGCTCACCGTTTGATGGGATAATCGCTAATACGTTTTTGCCTTTACCTAAACGTTTTGCTGTTTCGATTGCTGCGTAAATTGCTGCACCTGAAGAAATACCAGCTAAAATACCTTCTTCGCGTGCTACTTTACGTGCATATTCGAAAGCTGTTTCGTTTTCAACCGGTAATACAGAATCATATACTTCTGTGTTTAATACGTCCGGAATGAAACCTGCACCAATACCTTGGATTTTGTGTGGGCCAGGGTTACCGCCTGAAAGAATTGGAGAATCTTTAGGCTCAACAGCGATAATTTCGATTTCAGGGAATTTATTTTTCAATACTTCGCCTGCACCAGTAATTGTACCGCCAGTACCTACACCAGCAACAAATGCATCTAATTTTAAGCCTTCTTGCTCGAATGCTTCCGCAATTTCAGGACCTGTTGTTAAGCGGTGAATTTCTGCGTTTGCTTCGTTTTTGAATTGTTGTGGCAAGAAGTAACCTTCTGATTTAGATAATTCTTCTGCTTTTGCAATTGCACCTTTCATACCTTCTGGACCTGGTGTTAATACTAAATCAGCACCATAAGCACGTAAAAGGTTGCGGCGCTCTAATGACATTGTTTCAGGCATTACTAAAACTGCTTTGTAGCCTTTAGCTGCAGCAATCATTGCTAAACCGATACCAGTGTTACCAGAAGTCGGTTCGATGATTGTACCGCCTGGTTTTAATGTGCCGTCTTTTTCTGCTGCTTCAACCATAGCTAAAGCTAAACGGTCTTTTACCGAAGAACCTGGGTTAAAGTATTCAAGTTTTACGTAAACTGTACCTTCATTTTCACTTGTTGCATTGTTTAATTTTACGATTGGTGTGCGACCTACTAAGTCCGCCACTGAATTTGCTAATTTACTCATTTTATCCATTCCTCTCCAAATCCCTACCAATTCAATAGGTTTTACTTAATTTGTATCTTATCAATTTTTAATGCTACTTGTCAATTAATTGAAACGATATTTTTGGAAAATTTCTGACTATTTCAGTTTATTTAATAAAAAAGGCATGGACAGCAAAATTGATTTCCATTCCGGGGACGCTTTCCGGGGGCACGAGGCCAACAAGATGTTGGTCACAAAAGCGTTGCCACAGGACGTGGCGTTCTTAGCTTTTGTTCCTAGTCTCAGGCTCGCGCTATTCCCCCAGGAGTCGCCCCTCCATTCCAATCAATTTTAAAAAGTAGCAGTTTCTCAATAAAAGTTCCCCCTTTCACTAAAAACTCCAACTTCTGTCCTTGCCCGCCTTCAATCTTGCGTTAGTTTTTTGATTCTCCGTAGAACCATGTCGCATCAAATTCTGCCCAGAAAGCTTCCGGTGTAATCGATGGCGGCAGCTGCTCTAAAGCGAGCTGGCGTTTTACATGCCCTTCTACTTCATCAAAGCTGAATGACTGCCCTTCCATGTTCTCTGTCACGGTAACAATCGCATAGCGCCCATCGCTTAATACAAATGGTTTGGAAGTTTCTTTTTCCTTCAGTTTTTCCACTTCCGGTAAAATTGCCGGATCGACTGCCGATTGACTTGAAGAAATAAAGCCAATATCGCCGCCTAAACTAGCCGAAGCTGTATCCAGTGAATGTTCGCGTGCCAAAACCGCAAAATCAGAGCCGTCCTTCAGCTCTTTTTCCACCCGCTCCGCGTCCTCTTTTGAATTCACGATTATGATACTAGTACGGTGGGTAGTCGGAATATTATAAATCGATTTATTGTCTTCATAATATTTTTTGGCTTCGTCCTCTTTTACTACAATATCATTTGTCAGTACTTTATCCAGAATAAGCTGTGCCCGCATTTTTTGGCGCAGTTGTTCTGGAGATAAACTATGTAAAGATGTATCGTTTGAGTCTTGTGCCGAGCGTAATAAAGCAATTTCCAAATCTATTTCTTCTTCTTTTACTTCGAGCTTATATTTTTTGGCCGCTTTTTCCATGACGGCTTCATTTACTAAGCTCTGCAATGTTTCTTTTCCGTATCGGTTTTCCATTTCAGTAAGCCATTGTTGGCGTGTAATCGGTTCTCCCTCGACGGCAGCAATACTTTCGCCGCCGCCATCTGCTTTTTCTGATGTTTTTTCATCAGATGGGAGTAACCATAGCACAAACCAAAATAGATTTCCGACCAATAATATTAGCAATAACAGCAACGTAGGTTTTGTTTTTAAGCGTCGTTGTGTGTACGGTAAATTATTTTGTGTTGGTTGTGGTGTTTGGTGTAAATTACGATTGGATTTCATTCACAAAGCCTTCAAGTTCATTTTTATCGAAGTGGTACTTTTCTAAACAGAAGTGGCATTGCGCTTCTGCCTGACCATCTTCGTCAATCATTTCCTGAATTTCACCGACACCTAAACTGATAATTGCCGCACCAAAACGCTCTTTTGAACATTGACATTGGAACTGTACAGGCATTGACGAAAGGATTTGAACATTTCCTTCTCCTAATACCGCCTCTAAAATTTGCTCAGGTGAATATCCTTTTTCAATCATTTTTGATACAGGCTCAATTGAAGACAAACGTTTTTCGATTGCTTCGATCGTTTCTTCTTCACAGCCCGGCATTAATTGAATGATAAAGCCACCTGCAGCCAGAATTGTATTATCCGGATTTACCAGTACACCTAAACCTACTGATGAAGGTACCTGTTCAGATGAAGCGAAGTAATATGTGAAGTCTTCAGCGATTTCTCCTGAGACAATTGGTGTTTGACCTGAGAACATATCACGTAAACCTAAGTCTTTAACAACTGTCAGTGCCCCTTCAGAACCGACACCTGCACGTACATCAAGTTTTCCTTGTCCATTTAATTCAAAGTGAACATGCGGGTTTGTAACGAAGCCACGCACATCTCCTTTGGCATCTGCATCGATAACCATTGGACCGATTGGACCGTTTCCTTCGATTTTTACCGTAATTTTGTCGTCCCCTTTTAACATTGCACCCATCATTACAGATGCTGTCATTGAACGACCTAGCGCAGCAGATACAACCGGCCATGTATTATGACGGCGTTGTGCTTCTCCTACAGTTTCAGTTGTATTTGTTGCAAATGCGCGAACTTGTCCGTCATATGCAATCCCTCTTACTAAGTAGTCTTTCATGTTGAAATTCCTCTTTTCTATTGATTTCTTTTATAAATCGTCGCAAGCCCCTTGAGTGTCAAAAATGGATCGACGACATCAATCATCTGGGTTTCATTTGCGATTAATTTTGCCAGCCCGCCAGTTGCTATAACGAGAGGCTCTTCTTTACTTTGAGCCTTCATACGACTGACGATGCCTTCTACTTGTCCTAAAAAACCGTAAAAAACACCTGCTTGCATAGCGGCTACCGTATTTTTTGCCACAACTTGCGATGTATGGGCAATTTCTATGCGGGGCAGCTTGGCAGCACGCGTATAGAGCGCCTCTGTTGAAATGGCAATGCCGGGTGCAATGGCCCCCCCGGCATAATCACCACGCTCATTAATATAGCAATACGTGATTGCAGTACCAAAGTCGATAATAATCAGCGGTCTGCCACTATATTGCTGTAATGCAGCAACCGCATTCACGATACGGTCTGACCCTACTTCACGCGGATTTTCATACTTTATATTCAAGCCTGTTTTTACACCGGGCCCTACAATTAAAGGCTGGATATTGAAATATTTTTTACACATTAATTCAAGTGCAAACATGATAGGTGGCACAACTGAGGATATAATAATCCCTTTTACTTGTTCAAATGAAATGCCTTCATGAGCAAAAAATGCCTTAAACTGCATCGCATATTCATCTTCAGTTTTTCGTATGTTTGTTTCTGTCCGCCAATGATGGATAAGTTTATCCTGATGATAAATTCCTAAAATAATATTGGAGTTACCTGCATTCATTACTAAAATCACAAGTGGCACCTACTTTTCCTGTACTGAAAAAAATCATACCATATTTGGCCATCTACTATACAGTATTCAGTATTTTTAGCCGGCAATCCTTCCCTTTCAACAACATCCATTAATTTCCTGAGAGGGCAGATGCATTTCGCAACTTATTACGAAGAAAAAACTGACTATCTCCTTTTCCCAGGAAATAGTCAGTTTCGTTGTATTATTTTAAACGGTCTTCATCGATGCCTTGCGGGCGATCATCTGACGCGTCTTTCGGTAAATCTTCAACTGTCGGTGATTTCTTTTCACCTTGAACTTCGTTATTGATTGAAACATTACCAGCAGTTTCAATTGTTGGTGTTGCTTCATTTTTTTCATTTGGAAGCTCTGATTCTACTACCACCTCTTCAGGAGGTAATATACCGTGATCGCGTAAATGTTCGATTTGCTGTGCATTTAACGTTTCTTTTTCAATTAACGTGTTAGCGATTAAATCTAGTAAATCACGACGCTCGGTTAAAATACGTTTCGTACGAGCATATTGCTCATCCACGATACGCTGAACTTCTTTATCAATTTCGTATGCTACTGTATCAGAATAGTTTTGGTCTGAACCGAAGTCACGACCAAGGAATGGATTACCACCTTGGTTTGAACCGTATTGAACAGCACCAAGACTATTGCTCATTCCGTATTCTGTTACCATTGCACGCGCAATACTCGTTACTTTCTGGAAGTCATTATGTGCACCTGTTGATACTTCGCCAAGTACAATTTCCTCCGCAACACGTCCGCCAAGTAATCCGGCGATACGGTCAAGTAACTCTTGCTTCGTTGTGAAGAAACGCTCTTCTTTCGGTAACATGATGGCATAACCACCAGCTTGGCCACGAGGGACAATTGTTACTTTATGAACAGTATCAGCTTCATCCAATTCAAGACCGACAACTACGTGACCGGCTTCATGGAATGCAACAAGCTTTTTCTCTTTTGGAGAGTACACACGGCTTGCTTTTGCAGGACCGGCAATTACGCGGTCGGAAGCTTCATCAATATCTGCCATGTTAATCATTTTTTTGTTTTTACGAGCTGCTACAAGAGCTGCTTCGTTTAACAAGTTTTCTAAATCCGCACCTGAGAAGCCTGGTGTACGTTGTGCAACAGCAGCCAGATCAACTGTATCTGATAATGGCTTATTGCGTGCATGTACTTTAAGGATTGCTTCACGGCCTTTTACATCTGGGTGACCAACCGTAATTTGACGGTCAAAACGACCAGGACGTAATAATGCTTTATCTAGAATATCCGGGCGGTTTGTTGCAGCGATGATAATAATACCTTCGTTTGCACCGAAACCATCCATTTCAACTAGTAATTGGTTTAATGTTTGTTCACGCTCATCGTGTCCACCACCAAGACCTGCACCACGTTGACGACCTACTGCATCAATTTCATCGATGAAAATGATACATGGGGCATTTTTCTTAGCATTTTCAAATAAGTCACGAACACGAGATGCACCGACACCGACGAACATCTCTACGAAGTCAGAACCTGAAATCGAGAAGAATGGTACGCCCGCTTCACCGGCAACAGCACGTGCAAGTAATGTTTTACCTGTACCTGGAGGACCTACTAATAGAATCCCTTTTGGAATACGTGCACCGATATCAGTGAATTTACGGTGATCTTTTAAGAAATCTACTACTTCAACAAGCTCTTGTTTCTCTTCGTCGGCACCTGCCACGTCATTGAAACGAACTTTTTTCTTCGTGTCATCAAATAATTTTGCTTTTGATTTCCCGAAGTTCATCACCTTATTACCGCCACCTTGCGATTGGCTTAGTAAGAAGAAGAATAAAATAATAATGATGACAAATGGAATAATGCTCGTAAGGAATGTTACGAATCCACTTGTTTGTGGTTGTTCTAAAATTTCCAGTCCTGGATACTCGCCATTTGCAGCTTGTTCTTCAATTTGCAAAATACGGTCTACAGAAGTTTGGTCATTTTGTAAAACGTTTACTGTGAAAGTTTCGCCATCTTCAGCGCCTTTCATCTGACCTACAATTTTATACACGCCTCTTTCAGGCTGTATTTCCATAGAAGCAATCTCATTGCTCTCTAAAGCCTCAAAAAACGCATAGTAATCAAGGTTTTCAGTTGTCTTTTTTCCACCATTAAATGTTCCAAAAATCCCGATGATCACGAGAAATATTAGTAAATAAAATATGGTGTATCGAAATATTCGATTCATCCCCAGCCTCCTCACAACGTTACAGAAAAACTATAAGTAAAATCTTAACATACGTTGAAATTTTCATACAATAAAAAGCACCGCACATTTTAAACGTTGAAACGAATTATGACAAAATGCGCTCATTTACTACTTATGTCTGGATGCTTGCCTCAAAATTGAAGGTTTGTACAATCCAGAATATTAAAATGAGTATACTTCACGTTTTAAAATTCCAATGTAAGGTAAGTTACGATATTTTTCTGCGTAATCTAAACCATAGCCTACAACAAAACCGTCTGGTACTTCAAAGCCAACAACATCTGCATTTAATTCCACTTTACGGCCAGATGGCTTATCCAATAATGTTACGATTTTAATCGATTTTGCTTTACGGTATTTAAATAAATCTACTAAATAGCTTAATGTTAAACCGCTGTCGATAATGTCTTCAATAATAATGACATCGCGACCTTCCACACTTGTATTTAAGTCTTTAAGAATTTTTACTTCCCCAGATGATACCGTTGCATTCCCATATGAAGTAACATCCATAAAGTCCAGCTCTATATAAGAATCGAAACGTTTCATCAGATCCGTCATAAATGGCATTGCACCTTTTAACACCCCGACAGCTAATGGGAACATGTCTTTGTATTCCTCTGTCAGTTGAGCACCAAGCTCTTTAATGCGTTCCTGGATTTGTTCTTCTGTAATCATAATTTTTTCGATGTCATTTTGAATCATGAGTAGATTCCTCCTTTTATTGTTCAAACTTTCTAAAGACGTTCATTGCTATCGACAATAAGCACCATTTCATGCACTGCCGACTTTACATTAGAAAATTTATTGTTAACGCGTACAGCTACTATCGCTAAAAGGTCATCATCAGCATCGACTAACAATGGCCAGCTAGCTCTTTTTTTGAAAGGAATCTTGTCATCAATAAAAACTCGAGATACTTTTTTCTGATGCTGCATACCTTGTAGCAAAATACGATCCCCTTGTTTGGGAGCCCTTACGCATAACGGAAACGATACTGATGATGCGGCGAAAAAGTGATGCGGATACTTTTGCAGTAAGTCCTCATCACATTGTGCAAGTTCCCCAATATATATGCGCATCGTTCCAAGCACACACCACTCATTCAAAGCGATTTGTTGATCTGATGTTAGCAAGTCCTGCTGCTTGTACTCAAATACAACTTCATCGTATTGTTGACGCGCAATAAAATTCTCCGGTAAATCAAGTGCACGACTTCCATCCGACGTTGAGAATAACGTCAGAATCGTCGTACAAAGTGCGTAGCTTTGAATCGTATTTGAATCGTTATAAAGATAACTTAATAGTATTAAAATGAGCCTCCTTTGTAAAGCAAGCGGCTCTTTTTGTAATGCCGAAACCTTCACTTTATAACAATTTTTGTCGACTTTCTGAAAAAGTTTCGAAAAACGCTCTTCTGCAAGCTCCATTAAATACGAATCATCATCTAAAAGCTGCTGTGAAATGTGGACTGCATGTTGTGAAACAAGGGGGTTTTCTTCCTTCAAAACTGGTACGACATTGTGACGGTAACGGTTGCGGGTATAGTCATCCTTTGCATTGCTAGGATCTTCTCGGTATAAATGGCCTTTACTATGTAAATATTCCCCAATTTCGTCTTTTGTAACCATCAAAAAAGGTCTGATTAATGTAAATTGTTGAAATTTACGTGACGGTAAAATTCCTTTCAACCCGTTTAGTGAACTCGCTTTCGTCAAGGCCATTAACATGGATTCCAACTGATCGTCCGCATGATGTGCAGTTACGAGTTTTGAAAACTTATGTTTATGCATGACGGTTTCAAAGAAATGATAGCGTTCCTTCCGGCAAATTGCCTGAATGTTTCCGCCTTCCGCTTTGTGGATTTCTGCAATGGGTATCGCACAGCTATAGAATGGAATCGCCCAGTCACTGCATGCTTTCTCAACAAATTGGCGGTCTTCGGCAGATTGTTCGCCGCGCAGCATATGGTCTACATGCGCCACGGCGAGTTCAATTTTAAAATAGTGCCGGAAATGATAAAAAAAAGAAAGAAGCGCCATTGAATCAACGCCTCCTGAACAAGCAATTAGTAGTCTATCTCCGCTTTTTATAAGCTCTTGCTCTTTTATATAAGCTAATACTTGATGTTCCAAAGTGTGCATTTACTCACCTCATATTACATTTCAATGTGTGATTGCTGGTCTGAATACTTGCCACGGTTTTATTACATGCTGCAAACGGAATAACATCACAGTGCAATCATCAGCAATTGGGTATCTTTGTTTAAATTGCATCATGACATCATATAGGACAACCTGGATGGAAGCACCGTTTTCCAGCCCTTGACGAATCAGCCTGATAAATAATTGCTCCTGTGCATCCCATTGTGCAGATGGTGAAAATAACCCGTCCGAAATCATTAAAATAACATCCTCTGATAATAGTTGTATCATTTCCGTATCAACTGCAAAATTTGGTAAAAAACCAATCGGGGCACTTGTACTTTCGATTTTGAATAAATCGTTCCCTCTTAACACATAGGTCGTCATGCCTCCCGCTTTCCAACACCATAAGTGGCCGAACTGTAAATCGACAAGAGCGAAATCCATCGTTGCATACATGTCCGAATCGTTTTTCAGCGACATCACATAATGCATTGTGTGCATTGCTGTTTCAGGATCCATATTGTAAGTAAGACAATCCTGCATCATTTGAATTAAACGTTCACTTTCACGATTCGCTCTTACATTCGTCCCCATTCCATCGGACAGCATAATCGCCATCAGCCCCGGATGGATCGGGAATACACGATAGGAATCACCGGAAATTGCATGGTTTGCATGGGAATACGTATATATATCATACTCCAACTGATAACGAATTGCTGAAGTAAACTTAATTTGGCGATAAAAAATAGGCGATTGCTGCTCGTAAATCTGTTCACCTTTTAATGGTTCATGCAAATATTCAAACAGTTGCTGTTCTAGTTGCTGGATAACGACATGTGCATCCCGATGATCTGCGACATAACACACGAACTCCCGGTTCCCTATTTCATTTTTTATCCACTGAATATGTAAACAGTGAATATCATTTTCTTTTAAAAATTGCTGCATCTCCCCATCAATTTCAGATGTGCCGATTTCTAGTCGCTGACTGTTTAACAGTTTTTCAAAGTGGCTGCTTAAATCACGAAGCTGTAAGGCAATCATCTTTTTGCCATGATAGAACTGTCTTTCCATATGCTCTTTGTGTAAAGCTGACTCTAGTTCTTCCAGCAATTTAGAAGATTTGATGCATTTCCCTTTCAGCTGCTCTTCCACCCGAATCCAGCTGACCGGTTTCGTGCTTCTTTTCGCCAAGCGCCACGAATCGATAATTCCTTCCATCTCCCCTTTTCTCCCCCAGCATTCTTCATATTTGAAACAGCTGGAGCAAATGAGAAACGGTTCTGCAGTTGTCTTATTTTTCGCCTTATTTTGTGTGAAATGATCAAATACAAGCTCTTTCATAAAGGAAACAAATTGCTGAAATTGCTTAAGCTGCACTTCCACTACTTCATTGCGGTTCACCTGAATGACACTGACTGTAGTTTGTTTATAGTACATTTTGCAGTATTCAAGTATATTTTTCGGTAACAGCAGGAAAATGATGGCCCCTGTAAGCATCGACATAAAATAAATACTATCAATTGGTAATGTCGCATCATAAAAGAAGAAAAAAATACTCGGCAAAAAACTAAATATCGCAACAATATAACGTCCCTGATTTTGTACAAAAGCAGCGACCAGTCCTGTACAGGCATATAAAATCATCATACCTGTGAATGATAAGTTTGCTAAACCGATAAAAAAGCCAAGTGATAATGAAAAGATGACTGTAGCACCAACCGTCGAGGAATAGGCTACAAGGCAAATGAGGAAGTGAAGGACGATCAGCGCCATTGAAAAGTAGAAAAGAGTCAAGTTTTCCATGCCGATCAGCATACCGGCCAAAACGACAATAATTGCCGTAATTTTTTCTCTTGTCCACTCAATGTTTCCATTTTCTTTACTTGGCATTGTCAAAATACGCATAAAGAATAGAATTGAAACCGCAAATAAACATTCATATACGATATAAAATAATGTCATGACAGATGGCATACCACTATGAAGCAGCATTTGCCACGCTAGTTGAACAGCGATAATGGTAGTCCCTAGCAAAAAATACGGGGAAATTTTTATAAACTTAAATCGTACGAGACATTCCATGAAGAAAAGCTGCACTAAAACAACGGCTGCTTGTCCAAAGCCTAGAAAGAGGGTTCCGAGTATTCCCCCTAGTAAAGCGCTCTTCTGAAATGAGACAAATCTCGTTCGAATAACTAGCCAAAAAGGTAAAAATAACGGAGTAACAGCTTCAAAGAAGACTGCCTGAGCAAAACAAAAAGCTGCAAACGCTATAACACTCGCTATTATTATTCTCGATTTTTCTTTATATAAGAATAAGTTTAAGTTTAGTGTTTGAAACTCATTTTGATTATTTAATGTCACCATTTTTACTATCACCTTTTCTTTTTAACGCTATTATATAAAGCTGAAAAAGTGAATTTTGTCTGTTTGTAGGATTGGCGCCAAAAAATTGTTCGACTGTTTTTTTACGGGAATATGCGCGTTTTTTCACTTTTTTTATTAGTAATTGCAAAAAATAATAAGCAGTAATTTTCAGTGTAGTTTGGTAGAGGAAATATTAAAAAAATAGTGTTGACACTCTATAGACTGCAATGTATTATTAGTTTTGTTGTTAATTTTGGCGGTGTAGCTCAGTTGGCTAGAGCACTCGGTTCATACCCGAAAGGTCGTGGGTTCGACTCCCTCTGCCGCCACCATTATAGGCCCGTTGGTCAAGTGGTTAAGACACCGCCCTTTCACGGCGGTAACACGGGTTCGAATCCCGTACGGGTCATCTCAAAAGCTGTTTAGGAACATTGTCTTCCTAGGCGGCTTTTATTTTGCCCTTTTGCTTGCTTTGTAAATTACTGACACACTTTCTTTCTAATCCTTTATACTTATTGTATAGGAGGAGGCGTTTTCTTTGGTGCAGAACTTTACATATTTAGCTTTTCTTTGCGGCATTAGCATGCTTCTAGTTGTTGGAGGCGTCTTATTGACAAACTTGCCGCTCCCATTACAAATAATTATGATTGCAATCGGATTAATTGGCGGTATTTTTTGCTTTGTTACCCTTATTCGGGTACTCATCAATCATAATGCCGAAAAAGAATGATTTAATCATGAACCCCATTTCACAAGAAAAAGCGATGGATTGTAAGAATTACTCTTACAATCCATCGCTTTATCATCTATTTGACACTTTTTCTACGTTCAAACAGCCAGCAAAATTATCCTCTGCGAGCTCCACGGCCACCGCGCTTAGACTCAGTTGCACGCTTTAATGTAGTTAAACGCTCATCGCTATCTTTTAAGAAACGCGCCATCTTCTGTTCAAAGTTCTCTTTTGGTTGACGATCATTACGATCGTTAGAACGGTTGTTTTCGCGACGAGGACGCTGTGGACGCTCTGGTCGCTCAGCTTGAGGCTTTGCTTTACGAATTGAAAGACCGATCTTTCCATCCGCTTCAACATTCATCACTTTAACTTCGACTTCATCGCCTACTTTAAGATGCTCGTTAATATCTTTTACATAGTTATCTGCCACTTCACTGATGTGAACTAAACCTGTTTTACCATCTGGAAGCTCGACGAATGCACCGAAATTTGTGATGCCTGTTACCTTACCTTGTACTTTGCTGCCTACTTCAATTGACATAAAAAAAATGCTCCTCCTTAAATTTTAAGAGACTCTTCGATTGAAAAGCCATTTATCAATTATAATGAAACTTTTGTTGAATAGCTTCTTCTCTAATTATAGCTAACATAAAAAGAGTGTCAACAAGACACTCTACCTAAAGGCAATAAATACCAGGAATTTTAGCTTAATATTACCATGCTGACTGGTTTTTTATTAAATTTCAAAGTCACATTTTTCTTTGGATAACGCATAATACATTATTCTTTGTCATCTTCAGGCTTGTCTTTATTTTCTTTGTCCGATTTATTCGGTATTGTGAAAATAATTTCGCCCTCTTCAGAAAGGAAAAATTCTTTTCTTGCAAGCTTCGCAATATACTCATCATCTTCCAGCTTCGCAATCTGCAAATTTAATAGCTCTTGTCTGTGAAGCGCTTCTTCCAATCGTTCTTCAACCGCGGCTTTCGTTTCTTCCTTTGCGGCGAGGCGTTCACTCTGGACCATGTTTGCTTTTATTAATGCTGCAATTACTACAGTGGCTAAAATGAAAAATACTGCTAATCTTCTGCGACGACGTACAGCAATTTTTGCTTTAATTTGAGCTTTTGCTTGCGGATTTGAGCGGACATAGTCATTATTCAACGACTGGACATTATGGTTATGTAGCTCTTCTTGCACATTTTTTCTTCCCATTTCCGTCTCCTCCCTCACAATCAATAGTTGTTATCATTATACGAGTTCATTGCTGTGTTTTAAAGTTTTTTAACAAATATTTCTTGAAAAACTTAATAAAGGGACGGCAAATAAATAATATAATCCCTATTATCAATTTTATAATATTTTTAACAAGCTTTATTACAACATGTCCAATAAAAAAAACCGGCTTCACAAATAAATTTATACACACTCTTCCAACAAAGCGGATAATTTTTTGGAACAGCAATTCATATGTTGCAATTCCGGCGATTTGGGCAAGTGGATCAACTACCCGCCATTGCCCTCCTTTTACTAAAAATAATAAATAAAACGTAGTAACCCCTAATATTAACCAGACTATCCATTCTAAAATCCATGTAATACGTCGAATATTTTTTAGAGGGATACGATTTACATTAATTCGGATACAATCGATAATTGCACCTACAGCAACTCCGCTTATAAACATGACAAGAATGCTTATAAGCTGCGCACTCATCATCATCCAAACAATTTATGAAGGAAACTTTTCGATAAGCCACTCTCGCTTTCATCGTATTGGAATTGCTTCACTTCCCCTTCTAACGTTAGTAATCCCTTGTCCACGTCTAAATGAACAATACGCAGTTCCTCTCCACGAATCAATAAATGACCCTGTGATGTATTCACATAAAATTCTTCCTGATCAAATCGCTCGATACTTTTAACAGATGTCATGTCCATCCGTTTACGATTACGTACCGTTACTAAGTGATCCCCAGACGAAATGGTATAGCGCGCGCTTTCTTGATGAATAGTCAATGCAAGTCCCCCTTTGAGCTTATAGTTGTACACTATATGCAACAACGGAAAGAAGCATGACTTAAAAAGTTGGTCATGCCCTATTCTTATTCTTCATCATCTATAAATTCAGGTTCAACTTTCTCTAAACGCTCTTCTTTTATTATCGTAAACATTTTTAATGCATCTTCTTTTTTTACATTTTCACGAATTTCTTCGACACGTGCTGTAACGATTTTTTGACCGAAACGAATTGCCAGCTCATCGCCTACTTTTACAGTACTGCTTGCTTTTGCCACTTTATCATTAATTGTAATACGGCCTTGTACCGCTACTTCTTTCGCTAATGTACGGCGTTTAATTAAACGTGAAACTTTTAAAAATTTATCTAAGCGCATTCCATTACTCCCCTTTTTCCAGTTGTTTTGCTTCATTCCAAAAAGCATCCAGCTGTTCTAATGTAAAATCTTCGAACGACTTGCCGCTCTTTGCTACACTTTGCTCGACGAAATGAAAACGGCGGGCAAATTTTTCATTGGCATGCAGCATCGCTTCTTCAGGTGAAATTTTATAAAAGCGTGCGATGTTCACAAGTGTGAATAATACATCTCCGAATTCATCGGTACGGCTTATTTCGTTACCTTGCGTTATTTCTTCGCGGAATTCTTGCCATTCTTCCGTAAACTTCTCCCATGCATCATCAGCATTCGGCCAATCAAAACCGACTGACGCCGCTTTTTTCTGGTAGTTGTATGATGTTTGAAGCGATGAGTACGGACTATATTCGTTCTTTAATAAAGGTTCGTCATCTGCATGCCCTTTTTCCTGCTTTTTAATTGCTTCCCAATTGGCTGTTACAGTTTCCGCATCCTCTGCCGTCACATCCCCAAACACATGCGGGTGACGTCGAATCATTTTTTCGCTAATCGATGCAAGGACTTCTTCCAATGTGAAATAACCGTTATCTTCCCCGATTTGTGCATGTAGAAACACTTGTAAAAGGACATCGCCAAGCTCTTCCACCATAGCAAAGTCATCTTCGGCATCGACCGCTGCTAAAAATTCATGCGCTTCTTCCAGTAAGTATTTCTTCAATGATTCATGCGTCTGTTTCTGATCCCAAGGACAGCCGTCTGGGCCGCGCAATTTAGCAATAATTTGTCGGAATGTTGTCCAGTCCCTTAATGCTTCCTCATCAGATTGAACAGGAGGCACATATACTGTCGTCAAATTATTGATTTCTGCTGCCTGATCAAGCTCATAAAGCGGGACCGTACGCAATGATTCCTGTGAAGATCCCGCTGCCGTAACAATCGTTACCGGGTAGTCATCGCGGTACTTCTCCATCAATGTAAGCTTTACTTCTGATGCACTGAACGAATCGTACACCTGAGCAATCAAAATGTGCTGACGCATGTTCATATCATGGATAGACATGCTTGTCCCGTCCAATAGCTGAAACCCTTCTATCGGATCAATCTTTAAAGCCCCGAATATCGGGTCCAAAAAGCTTTGTCCGCCCTCAATTACAAGGCTGATCTGTCCGCTTTGGTCCGCTTCAATTAAGTGCTGGACGGTCTGCTCTGCTACGAGCGGATGACCTGGAACAGCATACATAATGTCCTCTTGTGCTACAGCTTCAATAAGTCGCTTTGCAATTTCTTCATAAACGGGACCGAACGAGCCATGCTTAATATACACATCATCAAAGCTCGTAAACTCGATTCCTTCCAGTTTTAAGTCCTGTATGACAGGATGGTCCTCTGTTCGTACGTATATTTTTTTGGCTGCTTTAATTTTTTTGTAAACACCCATTTGCATTTGTTCAAAATCGGCTGCTCCTAAGCCGATAACAGTTAATTGATTCAAGTTATACACCTACTTCTTTCGATTTAACATTAATTGATAGGCAGCCATTCTCCTGCCGAGCGGGATTAAGAACCAATCCTTTTCTGTTAAGACACGCATTTTTGCGACTGCAGTAATGAAGGCGCCTGCGCCGAGCACGACGAGCACACCACTGTAAATAAGTGCATCAAATCGACTGAACAGGCCGGTAAACAAGCTATTTAAGCTGTAAACAGCACCTTGTACGACAACGGTCATGACGAGACAGGCAATGGCCAGTTTTTTATAAAACGTACGATTCGCCAGGCGGATCGCCGTCAGTTTTTTTAAATAAATGATAAGTGCGGCAGCTGTAAAAATCAGTCCGATATTACTTGCTATTGCCGCGCCCAGCACATCATAATGCGGGATTAAAATAATGTTCCCTAAAAATTTTAATACGATTCCAAGCCCTAAAAAAATGGCAGGCCCTTTTAATTTACTATAGCCTTGTAAAATTGCTGTAAAGGTTAAAATAATCGATAACGGAATAATTTGAAACGAATAGAGCTTCAATACATTGGAATAGGCATCCGTCTTGAACAGCATTTGATTTACATATGGCATAACAAGTATTAATCCAAGTGCCGCAGCAACTCCAAATATAAGGGAGCTCCGGAAAGTCAATTGAATAAACGGCTTGGCGCCACGACCATTAGGCTGATTTGCCTTTAATGCAACGAGCGGCACAATGGCCAGCGATAAAGAAGTTGCAATAACGATTCCAAGCTGGACAAGCGGTTGACCACGGTCATAAATTCCTTTCACTTCCATCGCTTCAAGGACAGGCATTCCCGCGTGGACAAGCATTTTATATATCGTAAAGGAATCTACAAGTTGAAAGCACAACAATAACAGCGCACTCATGCTGATTGCGATACTGTATAATGTGACCTCTTTTAAAATTGGCCAAACTTTTACTCGGACTATTTTTCCGGAAGGTACATACTGTCTTTTCAAAAAGTAGAGCAACAGGATAATACCCGCTATTTCTCCGACAACTGTACCGAGCATCGCCATTTTCCCTGCAGCATAAACAGATTGCGTATATTGCAGCAAAACAATCGTTCCGACTAATATTATCGATACCCGGATCATTTGTTCGAACACTTGGGCATAGGCAACCGGCTGCATCTTACTTTCCGATTGGAAGTTACCCTTTAAAACTGCAAGAAGCGGCATACATAACGTAATAAATGAGCCAACTTGCAATAACCCCGCCAGCTGAGGATCTTCCATCAAATTTGCTAAAGGCTGTGCACCAAAAAATAAAAGACAGAAAAAGATAAGGGCCAATGCTGTTAAATAGTAAAAAATAATGCGTGATACAGACCGTTTCTCCTCATATGTACCGCCACGTCCTTCAATATCTGCGAGCATTTTGGAAATAGCAACAGCAAACCCGCTTGATGTCCATACGACAAAAAACGAGATAAAAGGATACACTTGCTGATACACATAAAATCCTTGATCACCTACTAAGTTTTGATAAGGAACCCGGTAGATGGCACTTAATATTTTTACTAAAAGGGCCGCTACAGTCAGAAGAAGAGCGCCCTTCATATAATTTTTCATACCATAGCTTTGCGAAGTCATTCTATTTCCTTCCTCTATTTCATACAATGTACTAATTATATCATGAAAACCATTTGCTAATTTTACTCGAGGAATTAAAAAAACGCCCATTACTATGGACGTTTTGAAGTGATTTTAGTTTTCCATTTGTTTTGCTAAAAAATGAGCTGCTGTTTCAGCAGTTTTTTGCTCTACTTCACCGATGAAATGGGCCCGTGATATTAAATAAATAGCACCAATCGGATCTCCATTCGAAACTATCGGTACGATGCAATACGATTTCACTTGTTCATACTGTCCTGCTACAAGTTCAATCGACATCTCCAGCTTTTCACTTACAGGTGACCTGTTTTTAATAATATCTTCTGCAAACACAGTTAAACGTCTCGCAACATAATCTTTTTTCGAAACGCCTGCAACAGCAATTACTTCATCTCGGTCACTTATTAATGTCGGGGTACCTAATGTTTCAAATAATGATTCCGCATATTGTTGTGCGAATTCTCCTAAATCATTAATCGGCGAGTATTTTTTTAAAATCACTTCTCCTTCGCGGTCCGTATAAATTTCAAGGGGATCCCCTTCCCGGATGCGAAGCGTTCTTCTAATTTCTTTTGGGATAACAACACGACCTAAATCATCGATGCGGCGAACTATTCCTGTTGCTTTCATCGTTCATGTTCCCTCACTTTCCATCAATTCACAGCATGATGCTCCTAGTATGGAAAGAAATACATGAAACTATGCATTGTTCGAGACGGATAAAATAATTTTTCTCTATGCAGGAACAAACATGATGATTTACCTAATTTTCTGTAAACGGATATAGGAAATTATAACGTTTTCGTTCATATTATGTTTTATTTTTGTAAAAAAGGCTATTAACAAAATAAACAGGTTTTTTTTGGAGGTGCAATAATGGTAAGAGTTGATCCTATCACATCAACACCTGATGCATATCGTCAGCAGCAATATTATGCAGGAACTCATTTAGCTTATTACCCTGATTTATCGAAAGAACGTGCAACAGCTATTTCAAAATTTGAAAATGGCATTTTTAAGCGTTACCTTGAAAAGTCAAATGGTCAGCGCGATTTAGTATTTGCCTCCACTACAAGAGAAAAACAGTTTTTAGAAAAGCGTGAAGAGCATCATAATCGCGAAGAACTGCTCCAACGCTTAAATTATTCGAACGGAGTACATTATAGTGTGCAACAATCTTTCCTGTAATTCATTTATTGTATCCAAAATAAAAGAGAGGAAATCTTAAAAGTCCAATACTTTTAAGATTCCCTCTCTTTTTTTATGATTCTTTTTTGGCAGCTGCGATAATTTGCATCATTTTTTCTACTACTTCAAATGGCAGGTGATTGCCGCATTTATTGTAATCTACTGTAATGACTAACTGTGTTCCTTCCATCCCAAAGCCGACCGCACGACCAAACTCCATTGATTGCTCAACGATTTGCGCACCGTTTGTATTGGCCGTTCCTTCTTCTGATAGAATAATAGATACAATTTGCTGCTTTTCTTTTATTGAAAGCACATTCGCTTCTTTTGCCCAAACTTTCATACGGGCCACACGCATCAGGCGCTCTGTTTCAACCGGTAAATCTCCAAAGCGATCTTGCAGTTCATCGATAATTTCCAGATAATCCTCTATGCGTTCCATCGCTTTAATCCGCTTATACATTTGGATTTTTTGGTAGCCATCCGGAATGTACGCATCAGGAATGTACGCATCAACATGAAGCATAATCTCGACATCCTGCTTCTCTTCTCTCTTCACACCAGTGCGACGCTCTTCAACAGCTTCTTCCAGCATTTGCGAGTACAGATCAAAACCGATTGAATCGATAAAGCCATGCTGCTGAGCACCAAGTAAATTCCCTGCACCACGAATCGATAAGTCACGCATTGCAATTTTGAAACCTGACCCTAATTCCGTAAATTCTTTTACTGCCTGCAGACGCTGCTCCGCCACTTCAGTAAGAACTTTATCACGTTCATACATAAAATATGCATAGGCAATACGATTTGAACGCCCTACACGTCCTCGTAGCTGATACAGCTGGGAAAGTCCCATACGATCCGCATCATGGACAATTAAAGTATTTACATTTGGAATATCTACACCTGTTTCAATAATCGTTGTCGTGACAAGTACATCATACTCACCTTCGATAAACGATAAAATAACCGATTCAAGCTTCGCCTCCGTCATTTTCCCGTGCGCAAAGGCAACTCGTGCATCCGGAACAAGCATCTGAATTTCTTCTACTCTTCTTGTAATATCCTCTACACGATTATATAAATAGAACACTTGTCCGCCACGCGCCATTTCACGTTCAATTGCTTCACGTACAAGGGCTCCGTTATGCTCCATTACATATGTTTGTACAGGGAAACGGTTTTGTGGCGGTGTTTCGATAACAGACAAGTCACGCACCCCTACCATCGACATATGCAGTGTACGCGGAATTGGCGTTGCTGTTAATGTCAGTACATCGACATTCGTTCGAAGCTGCTTGATCTTCTCTTTATGTGTAACACCGAAACGCTGCTCCTCATCGACGATAAGCAGTCCTAAATCCTGATATACTACATCCTTCGATAAAATACGGTGTGTACCAATCACCATATCCACTGTACCTTCTTTTAAGCCTTTTAACGTATCTGTTTGCTGCTTTTTCGAGCGGAACCGGCTAAGCAGTCCTACATTGATTGCATAGTCCTCAAAACGCTTTGAGATCGTTTCATAGTGCTGTTGTGCCAAAATCGTAGTCGGCACTAAAAAAGCCACTTGTTTGCCATCTAAAATAGCTTTAAATGCAGCACGAATAGCAACTTCCGTCTTTCCGTATCCTACATCACCGCAAACGAGGCGATCCATTGGACGTTCCCGTTCCATATCCTTTTTCACTTCAGCAATAGTACGTAATTGATCTTCTGTTTCCTCATACGGGAAAGCCGCCTCGAAACTTCGTTGTTCATCCGAATCCGGAGAAAAGGCATAACCTTTTTCTGCTTCCCGTTTTGCATAAAGTTTGATTAAATCATCTGCAATATCCTGTACTGCATTCGAAACTTTCTTATGTGTTTTCTTCCATTCCGTGCCGCCGAGTTTATGAAGTTTCGGTTCTTTTTCACCGGATGGTACATAACGCTGAATCAGTTCGATTTGATCGACAGGTACATATAACTTGTCATCTTCACGGTATCGTACATGCAAATAATCTTGATGTGTACCATTCACAACAAGTGTTTCAATACCAATATATTTTCCGATCCCATGATGTACGTGTACAACATAGTCGCCTGATTTAATTTCAGTATATGACTTGATCCGCTCAGCATTTGTCATTTGCTGCGGGCGTGATTTTTTCTTTGCCTGCTGTTTAAAGAGCTCATCATCCGTAACAACCGCTATTTTCTGTAATGGCAGCTCAAAACCTGACGACAATGGCGTATTGACTAAATAAATACCCGGTGCATCGGCATAACCGATTGTTGACGCGATATGGTAGTCATTCAGTAAATTCTGCATCGCCTTTATCCGGCTTTCCGAACTCGCTGTAAATAATACAATGAACTTGTCGTTTGACCAACGTTCGATCTCATTTTGCAGCAAAGCAATTTGACCGTGGAATTGCTGCATCGGTTTACATGAAATGTTGATCGTCTTTTTAAGTGTGATGCCGGCAAATGTTCTTGTGAATAATGCGAAATACATTTTCTGCTGTTTCAGCATTGAAAGTACTTCTTTTAATGAATAGGATGGCTTTACATCATGAAGCATTTTGCCGCCTTCAATCAATGAAATAAACCATTCATTTTCTTCACGTTCCCAGGCTTCCATCACTTCCTGAATACGACCGAGTTCATCAAATAAAACAAGACCATCTTCTTTAAAGTAATCGCCTAAAAAATACTGCTTCTCAAATAAGAGCGAGCCATATTTTGCGATATGATCCGGCAGATGACCAAGCCTCAGCAGCTCAATATCATGCTGAATATTTTGCATGAGCAATTCCTGTGTTTCCTTTTTACGCACCTTTTTTAAACTAGCAGCCAATGATTCTTCCAGACGTTCTGCAAGTTTTATACGCTCTTCTTTCGTTAAAAGAAGTTCTGCGGCAGGGAAAATTTTAATTTTATTTAATTTTTCAATTGAGCGCTGATTGTCGGCAGAAAAAGTACGAATTGAATCCACTTCCGTATCAAACAACTCGATACGGATCGGGTCTTGTGCGTATGGTGGATAAATATCCAAAATTCCGCCGCGCATCGCAAACTCACCTGGCGTTGTAACCATTTCACTTCTCGTATAGCCCATTTCAACAAGCTTATCCAACCAAATAGTGATGTCGACATCCTGACCAATGGAGGTGTTAAGTTCGTAACCAAGCCACTTTTCGGGTGAGCTTAGAATGCTGCGCATACCTGCAGCCGGAATAATATAGATTCCGCGCTCCTGATTGACTAAACGGCCTATTGTAGCGATACGCTGTGCACGCAGCTCATGGGAAGACGTCGTCATATTTGCAGCGATAAACTCCTCGGCAGGATAATAATGAACATGCCCTTCACCAACTAATGCAGTCAAATCATCTACTAACTTTTGTGCCTGCAATAGATTTGAGGACACGATATAAATCGATTTATTTGTCTCTTGATAGATTGTATGGATCAATGCAGGTCTTGCGCTTCCCGTTAGTCCGGTAATAAGGTGATCGTTTGCTTGACCCTTTTGAATATGGTCTATCATATTATCAATCTGTTTATCTTTTTTAAATATTTGATGTATCGTATCCACGTCTAGTCCCCCTTCTCTTTTTCGATAATTGAAAACGTAAATGGAAAAAGCCTTGGCGCAGTTTATGCGACCAAAGCAACTCCTCTACTGTAACCATCTTTTTAACGCATAGTAATCGGGAAACTGACGCAATGATTCTTCACAATGCTCACAAATGCTGTAAACGGTCGTTTCTCCCCGTTCATTTTTTTTGATGAATTCATCGATTTCACCTATTTCAAACAGATGAAGCTTTTGAACCGTTTCTTCTGCATCGAAAGGCAAAGTACCAATCTCTACCTCACAATGTCTACAGCGGTAGCGTACAGGCATCTCCCATGGCCTCCTTTAAACACTTATGTATATTAAAGTCTAACCATTTTTTGATTAAATTATGCGCCGTTAAATTTATTCATAACTTCTAAGAACGGCTTTGTTAAAGCTGTTTCCACAGCATCACAGCTCTTTTCGACAGCTTCTTTTACAATTGGCTGATCCTCTTTTGAAAATTTGGCCAATACGTAGTCCGCAACTTTCATACCTGCTGGCGGACGGCTTACTCCGACACGGATTCGGTTAAATTCCTGTGTTCCCAAGTGCTGAATTAATGACTTAATTCCGTTATGTCCACCGGCACTTCCTTTGCCGCGTAATCTTAACTTACCCGTTTCCAGATCTAAATCATCATAAATAACAATAATATCTTCAATTTCTATATCAAAATAATCCATTAGAGGTCTAACACATTCTCCTGATAAATTCATATATGTTAATGGCTTCAATAAAATGACTTTTCCTTCAGGACGATGAACTGTTGCATACATACCATTAAATTTAGTTTGGTTTAATGGTGCATTCCATCGATCGGCTAATTCATCAATCACATCAAAACCTATATTATGGCGTGTATGTTCATATGGTTTTCCCGGATTTCCTAAACCAATAATTAATTTCACTAGTAATCGCATCCTTTTTCTCTAATCGCCTTTATTTTATCATATATCCTTCTGAAAAGTATGTATCGTCCCCTAGTATTGAGCCAATGATCTTGCACGAATTTTCCTTACAATGTACAGCAACAAAAATCCTACTGCTGCGAAAAAGCGAACGGCTGTCGACAAATACATCGCTGTTTCCATCGAGTAGGTTTCCAGCAGCCAAATTCCGATTTGCGGAGAAGAAAAGGCGATGAAGGCAAGCAGCACATTGTAAGTCGTAATACAATATGTGCGGACTTCCTGCGGTGAATTTTCCAGCAATAAATTAAATAATATTAAAACCGTCCCTGAAACAAATAGGCCTGAAAGAAAGGACATCGCGGCTAAATAATACAGGTTAGTCGATAAAACCATCAGCAATGGCGCTGTCGACATACCAAAAGCAACCCAGACGAACACACTCATATTGCCATATTTTTGCGACCATTTACGCCAAAGCGAAAATGAAAAGATTTGTGCAATCATATTGGCGACATTGAACATACTAATCCAAAAAATCGTTGCTTCCGCATAACGGACATTATAAATATTGAAAACACCCCATGCCATTTGCCAGCCAAAGTTAAATACAAGTGCAACAATTAAAAACAGAACATATTTATTGTTTTTAAATATTGACCAATCCATTGCGCGTTTCTTTTCTGTATTCAGTTCACGCTCCGGTTCATCATGCTTTAGTAAAAAATAAAGCTCCACAATTCCGACTACAAATGTAAACATGAACAGTATTTGATAAGCTATCCTGTTGGAGGTCATGTCTTTCATGACAATGCCGATTGTTAATGTAACGAATAAGCCTACGACTGTCAGCAAGCGATTGCGATCACTGAAAAACTGGGCTCGCCGTGATTCCTCAATAATATTCCCGATAAAAGACTGCCAGCCCATATTAGCCATCGTATTCGGGACGCTCATCGCAGCAATCAGACCAAGCAGCAACCATGAACCAAAACTTCCCGGCACATAACTGATGAAGGCAATTAACAGAAAAACAAAGCGTGCTGCCAATACAGAGAAAGCAACAAGCCTTTTTTGCTCGAATGCACGGTTTAATAAAATGGCAGCCGGCAATGTCATAAGCAGTGTAATTAGCGGTGGCAAGGAACTGATCAATCCCACTTGATAGTTCGTCGCACCAAGAATCATCATTGCAAAAATCGGGATATAACTGTTTGAAGTATTTTGTGCAACAGCAGATGCCATCCCGTGATAAATACTCATTTTTTCATTATGTGTTCTCATAAAGACCTCTAATTATTCATAATATTTACTCATCTCCATCTTATTATACTTATTTTCTTTCGGATGTCGAAGTATTTTTTCGGCATTAAAAAACCGCTCTATATAATAGAGCGGCCTGTCCAATTGCTTAATCTTCTCTACCTGGTTTTTCAGGCGATAATTTTTCTCCCGTTGCATCAAGATCATCGGCTGTTACATTCTCTGCATCTGCATCAACATCTTCAACTGGTGCTGCTGGCGGTGTTACCGTTGCTAATGTAAAGTCATCATTATCTACAATCGTAAACGCTGTAAATTGATCACGCACATTACCCACAGATAACGATTCACCAACTGCTAATTCGGATACATCGATTTCAATTGTGTCTGGAATTTCACTTGGATTCACTTTAATTTTCAATGTATGGTTAGGTTGAGTAATGACTCCACCTTCTTTAACACCAACTGAAGTTCCGATTAATGCGATTGGAACATCCACCTCAAGTTCTTCTTTCATATTGATAGCAAGGAAGTCAACATGCTTCACATGTCCTTTTAGTGCATCACGTTGGATATCAGTAAGTACTGCATTTACTCTTTTCCCGCCTACTTCAATTTTAAACACGCTTGTTGAACCATATGTTTGAACTGCTTTAGCAGTATCTCTATAATCCAACGAAATTGGTGTTGTTTCTGTTTCATAGCCATACAGCACACCTGCCAATTGGCCTTCATTTCTAAGTTGGGTTAATATCGAACGTTTCCCAGTTTCTCGCTTAGTTGCTTGTAATACTGTAGTCATATTCCATCGTCCCCCTTAATTAATTATACAAAGATACATTTACCCTACCCTTGTCTACACTAAACATATTAAATTGTCAGATTTTTTGCAAATATTTGCATATAGGGAAAATAGGACATAAAAAAACCAGCTTAGGAAATAAAATTCCTAAGCTGGTTTGCAATCGATTAGTCAAATAATGTACTAACAGATTTGTTTTCGTAAATACGTGAGATTGCATCTGCCATTAATTTCGCAACTGATAGTTGTTGAATTTTTGGAGATAATTTTTCTTCAGATAATTGAATTGTGTTTGTTACAACTAATTCCTTAATCGGAGAATTTTCAATACGCTCAATTGCCGGACCTGATAATACAGGGTGTGAACAACATGCGTAAACTTCTTTAGCACCGCTCTTAATTAATGCCTCTGCACCAATCGTAATCGTACCTGCCGTATCGATAATATCATCGATTAAAATACATACTTTACCTTCTACATTACCAACAATGTTCATTACTTCTGCCACGTTCGGTTTTGGACGACGCTTATCGATAATAGCGATCGGAGCTTTTAAGCGCTCTGCTAATTTACGCGCACGAGTTACACCACCGTGGTCTGGAGAAACAATAACCAATTCCTCTTCATTGAAACCTTTTGTTCCGAAATGTTCAGCAAGTAGTGGTACAGCCACTAAATGGTCGATTAAAATATCAAAGAAACCTTGAATTTGAGGTGCATGTAAATCCAATACGATTACACGAGTTGCACCGGCAGTTTCAAGTAAGTTTGCTACTAATTTAGCAGTGATTGGTTCACGCGCTTTTGCTTTACGGTCTTGACGTGCATAGCCATAGTAAGGCATAACAACGTTTACTGTACGAGCAGACGCACGTTTAACAGCATCAATCATAATTAAAAGTTCCATTAAATGCTCATTTACAGGTGCAGAAGTAGATTGAACGATAAATACATCCATTCCTCGAATACTTTCTTCAATGCTAATTTGGACTTCTCCATCACTGAAGTGTTTAACGGATGATTTCCCTAGTTCTAGACCCATTTCATCAGCAATCTCTTTGGCAAGTGGATTGTTAGAATTTAATGAGAAGATTTTTAATTTTGAGTCAGCGTATTGATACGGCATGATGGCCTCCTGTATTTTAGTTAATTTTATTTTGAATTTAATTTACTCACATAGCCTAATTTATTTTCCTGACGAGCACGTGCAATTGCCAATGCATCTTCCGGAACTTCTTTAGTAATTGTCGATCCTGCTGCAATGAAAGAACCTTTTTTCAATGTTACCGGAGCAACTAAGTTCGAATTACATCCAATGAATACATCGTCTTCAATAATTGTTTTATATTTGTTCTTACCGTCATAGTTAACAGTGATTGAACCGCAGCCAATATTTACGTTACTGCCGACTTCTGCATCGCCAATATAGCTTAAATGAGACACTTTCGTATCATCACCTAGCGTACTCTTCTTCACTTCAACGAAATTACCAATTTTTACATGGTTTCCTAATGAAGATTCCGGACGTAAATGTGCAAACGGACCTACTGCTGTTTCACTGCCAACTTGGCTGTTTAGCACAACTGAACTATGAATCGTTGTCGCATTGCCAATTTGACTGTCAACAATATGACTATTTGGACCAATTTTACAATCTTCGCCAATAACCGTTTTTCCTTCAATAATCACTCCAGGTAGAAGAACCGTATCACTTCCGATTACCGCGTCTGCACTAATATGTGTAGAAATCGGATTTATAATCGTTACACCATTGCGCATATGACGTTCATTAATACGTGCACGCATAAGCTCCTCTGCCTGAGACAGAGCAAAACGGTCATTTACGCCAAGTGTTTCATCAAAGTTTTCTGTTACATAAGCGGCAACTGTTTCACCTTGCTTTTGTAAAATTTCAATAACATCCGGTAAATAGAATTCACCTTGTGCATTTTCATTTTTAACGAGCTTAAGTGCTTCAAACAGTGCTTCATTATCAAAGCAGTATGTGCCTGTATTAATTTCTTTCACAAGCTGCTGTTCAGAAGTAGCATCTTTTTGTTCAACAATTTGCGACACTTGCCCATGTTCGTTACGTAAAATACGGCCATAGCCAGTCGGGTCATCTGTAACCGCTGTCAAAATAGTTGCTTTTGCATTTTGTGATGCATGTTCATCAAGCAGTGCCTGCATTGTTTCAGGGCGAATTAACGGAGTATCACCACATACTACAAGTGTAGTTCCGCTAAGTCCGCTTAAAATCGGCTCAGCTTGCTGAACTGCATGCGCTGTACCTAGTTGTTCTTCTTGTAAAACATACTCACTCTTATTTCCTAGTGTTTCTTTTACCAGCTCTGCACCATGTCCTACAACAGTTACGACACGCTCAACATTTAATGAGCTGATATGATCGATTACATGTTCCACCATAGGCTTTCCGCATACTGGGTGAAGCACTTTATATAATTTGGACTTCATTCGTGTACCTTGACCAGCCGCTAGCACGACCGCAAAAATATTCGTCATATTACAAGTCCTCCAATTTAGCTCATTTTCTCTTATGACTATAAAGCAATTTCATAATCTTTTCAAGGTATTCAGACTTGACAAATGTTTGAATTTAAAATATCTATAGTAGTTTGACACATTTTCTTTTGTGTACTAATTCAGCAAAAAATTACGTTAAAAAGTAAATAATCAGTATATTTTCGATCTTATTGTAGTTTTTACTTTTCTGTTATAGAACATTTCTGTCTATAAAAATTCACAAAAAAAAGAGCCCCCTCATATGAGTGACCCTAATTAACATTAAACATTCACTTCTTCAAGCTCCAAAGTTCCCTCTGTGTTTTCTTCAGCAGATGCATGGAAAGCTTCCAAAACGATTTCTTGAATTTTATTGCGCGTATTCGAATTAATCGGATGTGCAATATCACGGAATTCGCCATCTGGTGTTCTTTTGCTAGGCATCGCTACAAATAAACCAGTATTCCCGTCAATTACACGAATGTCATGAATAACAAATTCATCATCTAGCGTAATTGAAGCAATTGCACGCATACGTCCTTCTGTTTGAACACGTCGTAATCTTACGTCAGTTACTTCCATTATTTATACCCCCTGTAGTTTGATTTGTAATTTTTAGTATTCGGGATGAAAAACTGTAATCCTTCTATCATCCATTAAATTTCTAAAAATACATCATTTATCAATAGAATACAATATAATGTAATTTTTTTCTATCTACAATTTTTATAATTATTAAAATAAACTAAATATTCTACTTATTTATAAAGATTTTCTTAATAACTGCTATAAATAGAGTCAAAATATTTTTCCAATAAAAAAAATCCACGTCTTTTCTATAATTAGAAAGTCGCGGATTTAAGCTATAAACAATATAAGAATGAAGAAATTATTATTTTACTAATGCAATAACTTCAATTTCAACTTTTACATCTTTTGGTAAACGGGCAACTTCTACTGCCGAACGAGCTGGCTTGTGCTCACCAAAATGACTTGCATACACTTCATTCATTATAGCGAAATCATTCATGTCTTTCATAAACACTGTTGTTTTTACAACTTGGTTTAAAGAAGAGCCGGCTGCTGCTAAAACAGCTTTTAAGTTTTCGAATACTTGATTTGTCTGTACTTCGATATCGCCATCTACAAGTTCCCCTGAAGCTGTCAGTGGAATTTGGCCTGAAGAATAAAACATGTTATTTACTACAATACCTTGTGCATATGGACCGATTGCTGCTGGTGCATTTGTTGTTGAAACAGTTTTCATTTTAATTTCTCTCCTTTTGAAAAAAATTACCTTCACTTAATGCAATTGTGCGATCTTTCTCATTTACTTCCTTCAGTTTTACTAAAGAATAGTAATCATCCACTAATGTAACATCAGCATGCTGTGCTTCTACTAATACCGCGATACCTGCCAACTCACATTCGAATTCTTCCAGTAGGTTCTTCATACCATTCATCGTGCCGCCGACTTTCATAAAATCATCGGTAATTAAAACACGCTGGCCACTTTTCATACTGCGTTTTGATAAAACCATCGTTTGAATACGACGAGAAGATCCTGATACATAATTAATACTCACTGTTGAACCTTCCGTCACCTTGCTGTCACGACGTACAACAACAACCGGCACATTCAAATGTCTTGCAATCGCATGTGCAATTGAAATTCCCTTTGTCGCTACTGTCATAATGACATCAATTTGACGATCTGCAAACACGCTCGCAAATACTTTACCTACACGATTCATCAATTCCGGATTCCCTAAAAGATCCGTCATAAATAAATAGCCGCCAGGTAATAGTCGATCGGATTGACTAAGTTCTCCCATAAATTCCCCAATTATATCACGAACTTCTTGTTCCGCCATTTTAGGGATATATTTAACACCGCCTGCTGCACCAGGTACGGTAATTAAAAGCCCAATTCCTTTTTCTTCGAATGTTTCCTTTACAATTGTTAAATCTTCACTGATTGAAGACTTTGCAGAACTGTAAAGCTCAGAAAAATAAGTTAGCGGGATCAACTGATGCGGATGCTCAAGCAGATAATAAGTCATATCTACAAGGCGTTCACTGCGCTTCCATTTCATGCGACCCTCTCCTAAACATTAATAATTAAAATACGAATATTTAATAGTCAAATTACCATAATTATACGTATTTATGCAAGTGGATTTCGTTCCCCTAACATACGTACTACATAAACTTCCTCACAAAAACCACGTAATCCATTATAAATTCGGCTAACACGTGCTTCATTTTCCACCAGCCCAAATACTGTCGGACCACTGCCGCTCATTAGTACCGCGTCGGCACCAAAGCGCTGCATTTGCTCTTTAATTGTTATAACTTCCGGATGAAGCTTAAATGTTACAGTTTCCAAAACATTTCCAAGTGAATTGCACATTAGTTCATAATCTTCGGTTTCTATTGCTTTAATCATTTCTTTCGTGTTTGGGTGCTGTAGACCTTCAATATTCAATCCACCATATACATCCGCTGTCGATACGCCAATTTTCGGCTTGGCCAAAACGACCCAGCAAGTTGGAGGTGCAGATAGTTCTTTAATCTTTTCCCCGCGTCCTGTCGCTAAAGCTGTACCGCCATAGACGCAGAACGATACGTCAGAACCGATTTTCGCTCCATGTTCTGCAAGCTCGTCCAACGTTAAATTTAGTTCCCACAACTCATTTAACCCGCGCAATGTAGCCGCTGCATCGCTGCTTCCACCCGCTAGACCCGCAGCTATAGGAATTTGCTTCTCGATTGAAATCGTTACGCCATCTTTAATACCGTATGTATTTTTTAAAAGCTCTGCTGCCTGGTATGCAAAATTCCGCTGATCATCCGGAACAAAATTATCGGTTGAAACGATTTTAATTTGACCGTCTGCTCGTGATTCCAGTCCAATTCGATCCGCCAAATCGACCGTTGTCATAATCATTTCCACTTCATGATAATTATCCGGACGTTTATAAAGCACATCGAGTGTTAAGTTGATTTTTGCGGGTGCTTTTACGTATAACATTGAAAATTCCTCCTACTGTATAAGGCACGCATAATATGTAATACGCGATTAAAATTCTATTGCCCCTATTTTACCATACGGGAGCCTTGTATTATGCACGAAAACATTCACTTTTCTTCGCAAATTATCGTAAAAAAACGCATGCCGGGCAATACAGTAGTAAGACATTCTAAGTATTAGGTAATTTCATTTCCTCACATCAAAATAACACCACCGTAAGCGAGAACCTACGATGGTGCCATCTTTGTGTCAACTTATTTTTGGTTGTTTTGCGATTGTTTAGCCAAGCCTTCCTGAGCCATTTCAACCGCACGCTTTACCATGTTTCCTGCATCACGAGCTCTAATTCCGCCCCAACCTTCACGTTGAACTACGTCATAAAATCCAAGTTCTTTTGCAATCTCTTCCTTTAGACGACTGGACATAATTTTTTGTCTTGCCATGCAAAAAACCTCCTTTTCGTTGACGCTTTTAGCATGTGCAAAAAAGAAAAAAACACTCACTTTAAATGAGCGCTTTTTTAAAAATATTAAAATAAGTACTAGAAAAACTATTTGATGGTAGCTACAGCATCATCTAAAAAAGTAATCTCTACTGCTTCGGTAAGTATATCTGTGTAACTGTAAGATACGCGTTTACACGCATTATCTTCCTGCTTTAGTTCAATAACGAACACTGCATGGTAAGTGTCACTTAAGACGCCTTCGCATTCAATTGTTTTCTTGCGACCACCATTTGCTTTTAATTGCAAACGTTTACCCAAATGACTATCCAATGATTTTTTAATGTCTGCTAACGTTTTTGGCATTTTCGCATACACCTCACTGTAAAACAGTATACCATGATGTAGTTAAAATGTCAATAAAATATAATATTTTATCACCGTGATACAGAGTCGTCAACTTTTTTCTTAAGATTTCTTAAAAATTTTTAATGTGAAATTCACTTTATTGTCGTACACAAAAATGAGGATGTAAGCAGTCCGCTAATTTGCCAAATTCTTGAATTGACAATGTTTCACCACGACGTGATGGTTCAATTCCGGCTTCTTCCAATGCTTGAAGGATAAGCTCTTTATTTTGCTTACCATTAACAAGTCCATTTTGTAAATTATTTAAAATTGTTTTACGACGTTGTGCAAATGACGCTCGGGACACTTCAAATAAGAAGTCCTCATCAATTACTTTTACTGGAGGGTTTTCATGTTTGATTAAGCGGATTACCGCCGAGTCCACATTTGGCTGTGGCATAAATACCGTTTTCGGCACAACCATCGCAATTTCCGCTGTTACGTAATACTGAATGGCAATCGATAAAGAGCCATATGCCTTCGTACCAGGTTTTGCGGTAATACGATCCGCCACTTCTTTCTGCATCATCACGACAAAGCCGCGAATCGGTAAGCGATCATTTAATAACTTCATTAAAATTGGTGTTGTTACATAGTAAGGTAAATTAGCAACGACCATAATATCCTCAATACCTGGCATTTCTTCTGCGATTACTTGTGCAACATCCGCTTTTAAAATATCTGAATGGACAATCTTTACATTGTCATAAGGGCTCAATGTATCTTCCAGAACAGGTAAAAGGCGTTGGTCGATTTCAAATGATACGACCTTCTTTGCTTCGCGTGCCAAATGCTCTGTCAAAGCCCCTATACCAGGTCCAACTTCAATCGCTCCACTGTTTTCCGTTAAATTAGCGTGACTGACAATATTACGTAAAATATTCGGGTCGATTAAGAAGTTCTGTCCTAAGCTCTTTTTAAATGAAAATCCGTATTTTTCTAAAATTTCTTTTGTACGTACCGGTGTAGCAATGTCTTTATGCATGCGTATCCTCCTGATCTAATTGCGAAATGGCCTCTGCAAACTGCTCGATTGTTATTTGAAACATCATCAGTCTTTTATGAAGCTGTTTACCGTTTGTCATGCCTATATTTAAAATTTCACCTAACTGGTCCCGGCGTTTTTTGGATTGCGGGTGGCCTATCAGTTTGGCTGTCATTAAATCTTCCAGTGTAATTTTCTCTTCAATTTGTGAATCCGCCAATGTATAGACATTGCTTAATGCTTCACGGATGTCTTCATCATTTGCGTGTTCAATCCCTAAACCTTTGCCGTTTTTGGCGATTGTTTTCGCCTTTGCTAAAAACGCATGCTTCACACCTGGTATCCGCTCTTCTATAATCGCGCGAATACGGCGGCCCGGGTAATCAGGGTCCGTAAATACAATGACGCCTCTCTTTTTCTGGGCATGGGCAATACGGCGCAGTACTTCATCAGAGATTGCAGAACCGTTTGTTTCTATAGTATCTGCTCCTGTCGCACGCTTAATCGCTGTTGTATCGTCTTTTCCTTCAACAACAATAATCTCTTGTATATCCAAGAAACGTTCCTCATTTCTAACATAGTCTTTCGCTATTTTACCACAGATCGCACTTTGTTACCGCTGTGCTAACTTCAAGAACAAAAGTGCTCAATCGCCCGCTTAGCTCCGAGTGGGCAAAACGCCACATCCATGTGGCATGCCCCCAATGACTCACGTCGTGTGAGCCGCAAGACTAGGAGAGCCGGACGCAAAAGTAAACGCTCCACCACTTTTGCACGAGGGACCTAATGGTGCAAGGAGCTGGCGCTTTAGCCTAGACGGGGACAAAACTTTCTTACAAAGTTATACCCAATGCTAAAATCTAGATTTCCTTCACAATGAAAAAAGCTCCCTCGCCATCAGTCAAAAAGCGAGAAAGCCGATATACATTTTGGATTGTTGAACATACAAAACAGCTGAATAAACAATTATGCCTCGGCATGATTGTATTCAGATTTCCCTTGAAGAATAGCAGGTCGGTCAGCTTTTATCACAAAAAATATGTGTTTAGTGACTTCCATCACTGTCTCAAAGGTTCTTCCACTTCAGCTTGAAATTGCAAAAAATCATTTAGTTCAATACTTTAATACGAACTTTTTTACGTCCCCAGCTTTTTGCTTTGGACGTTGTCGGTACTAAAACATCAATTTTTTTACCTTTTATAGCTCCGCCTGTATCAGCAGCTACAGCATTCCCGTAGCCTTCAACCCATACTTTTGTTCCTAATGGAATAACTTTAGGGTCTACTGCAATAACTTTCATATCCGGATTTGCGCGCAGGTTAAGACCTGCTGCCGAAATACCTGAGCAGCCTGCACAATTTGGTGTATATGCTGTTGCAGTTACATAAAACTCTTTCCCTGAGCTTGGTTCACTTGATCGGGAAACATTTGCAGTGACAACTTTTGTCCCTACAGATACAACTTTTGTTTTTGGTTTTTCAACTACTTTTTCAGAAGCAAGCTTTTTCGATACGACTTTACCATTCTCTTTAACGATAGAATATGTGCGTTCTACTTTACCTTTTTTACCTTCTGAAACAACCTTTTCTTTGCCCTTTAATAAAGAAGAATCATTTTTCTTTTCAATTGCGAAATCTACTGATTCTTCCACTACATCGGTAACCTTTTCTACGCGAACAACTGCGATTTTATCGTTTGGAGTGATAACTTCCTCCAAACCTTTGTCGACCCGATCCGATTCTCCTAATTGAACCTCTTGTTGTTTTAAAAAGTTAGCGACCGTAGTCGAAGTGGACCATACTTGTCTCTCTTTTTTGCCATCGACAAGCGTTAACTGAAACGCTTTTTGAATATCGATTTTGTTATCGGCTCCTACTTCTGTATCTAAGCTTTGTGATACAAGATCATGCTCTGTTACTTCAATATTTGCTTCTTCCAAAACGTTCTTCACTACATTTTCAGTTGTCCAAACTTTAGACTGATTTCCATCAACTGAAATTACTACTTCTTTTGCCTGTTCCCATTCTATTGACATTCCACTATCAATACTGGTACTCAGTGAGGGTGATACTTTATCGTATTTTGTATAATCTATATTTTGAGCTGTCAGTAGCTCATCAACCGTAGTTGCGTGTGTATAAATTTTTGTGGTTTCTCCGTCAACTGTTAACGTGACAGGAGTTTTAGTTCCATGGTATAGAACAAATGCAATTACAGATACAAACAGGACTACAGAAAGAATTCGGACCCCTGTTTGCTTACTCCTCAATGATCCTAAGAACTGGCTTTTCATGGATTGATTTGACATGAAAATAACGCCTCCTTAATACAAAGTTGGATTATACGTACTAGTTTTCTTACTGTCAATAAAAAAGAATTTATCAAAAATTGGGCATTTTGCTTGAACTCGTACTGCAACTAGTATTGGAGGCGACTTATCATCTTAAAGCTTTTGCACTTAGAAAAACAATCCTAACATAAAAATCCGAAATTAATTTCTACTGTTTTTTAGAGTTTTTCATCATTGAATTTTAAAGAAGCGCTTGGCATTTTCCGTAGTTTTTTTAGCAACTTCTTCCACAGGCAATTCCTTCAGGCGAGCAATCTCCTCTGCTACCAATGTAACGAATGCCGGTTCATTTCGTTTTCCTCGAAATGGATGCGGAGCTAAATACGGCGCATCTGTTTCAATCAGCAAATGTTCCAGTGGAATTTCTGCCGCGACTTCTTTTGGCTGACGTGCATTTTTAAATGTTACCGGTCCCCCAAGACTAATCATGAAATTCATGTTTATACATTCGCGAGCTGTTTCAACACTACCGCCGAAACAATGCATAATCCCGCCCACAGCTGCTGCATCTTCTTCTTTTAAAATCTGCACAACATCTCCTGTTGCGTCACGATTATGAATAATAATTGGCAATTCGAGCTTTTTTGCTAATTGAATCTGCTTACGGAACCAATACTGCTGAACATCTTTCGGAGATTTATCCCAGTAATAATCCAAACCAGTCTCACCGATTCCAACAACTTTAGGGTGCTGCGCAAGCTGTTCGATCCAGTTTAAAAACTCATCTGTACAATCAACTGCATCTACCGGGTGCCAACCGATTACTGCGTAAATAAAATCATAATCCTCTATTAGTTGCATCGCACGCTCTATCGTTTTTTTATCGAAGCCGATTACAACCATCCTTTCAACATTTGCAGCAATAGCACGGTCTATAACTTCCTGTAAATCTTCATCATACTGATCTGCGTTTAAATGGACATGTGTATCGATAAATGTTTTCATCTTCATTTCTCCTATCGTGTATTGTACTCATAGATCATATTTCTTAGTTTTCAGTATTATTACATATAGATTACAAAATACTCTTTTATTATTGTTTACATATTATAAAACGATAATCATTATACCAGTAATCCACTTATCATCCTTTTTCATCCAAAATTAAATTATATTTATATAATTTATTATTATATGTTATTAAGTAAATGAAAAAGTCTGCTGAACTTTTCGGGTCCAACAGACTGTTTTCACATTACTTTACTTGTGCACCATTTGCTAATTTCGGATCAACAGTAGCCAATGTTAAAACTCCGTCATGTGAGCCTGCTAAAATCATCCCTTGAGATAATTCGCCGCGTAATGTAACAGGTTTTAAATTTGCAACGACAATTACCTTTTTACCGATAAGTTCTTCCGGTTTGTAATGCTCTGCAATACCCGATACAACTTGACGTTGTTCATAACCTAAATCAACCTGAAGCTTTAATAATTTCTTGGCTTTCGCTACTGGTTCACATGCTACTACTGTTGCAACACGTAAATCTACTTTCATGAAATCGTCAATTGTAATTTCTTCTGTATCCGGTGCTTCAACCGTTGTTGTTTCCTCTTCCTGTACTGTTTTTACAGAGCTCTGCATTTGCTCACGAATGTAAGCAACTTCCACTTCTGTATCAAGGCGTGGGAAGATTGGTGTTCCTTTTTCAGCAACTTTTATGTTTTTCGGAATAACATTACCGAATGTTTCAATTGTGTCCCAATGTAATGATTTTTCATCAAGACCTAATTGTTCAATAATTTGTTTTGGCGCATTTGTCATAAATGGCTGTATCATAACTGCAATATGACGTAAGCTTTCTGCCAAATTATTCATAACAGCGGCAAGTTTATTTTTGTCAGATTCCTCTTTTGCCAATACCCATGGAGAAGTTTCATCAATATATTTATTTGTGCGTGAAACTAATGACCATATTTCAGAAAGTACGACACTAAACTGCATTTTTTCCATACTTTCTTCATATTTAACACGTACATTTTCAGCATGTTCTTTTAATGCTGCATCATATTGTGTTGCTTCCAAGTTTTCAGTAGGAATTACCCCATCGAAATACTTATTCATCATGGAAACTGTTCTATTTAAAAGATTTCCTAAATCGTTTGCCAAGTCGAAATTTGTACGCTCAACAAATGATTCAGGTGAAAATACGCCATCTTGACCAAATGGCAGCTCACGCAATAAGAAATAACGTGTTGCATCTAAACCATATCGCTCGATTAACATTTCCGGATACACGACATTCCCTTTAGATTTCGACATTTTTCCGTCTTTCATCATAATGAAACCGTGTGCAAAAATTTTCTTAGGTAATGGTAAATCCAATGCCATTAAGAAAATCGGCCAGTAAATTGTATGGAAACGAACAATATCTTTCCCTACTACATGGACATCTGCCGGCCAGTATTTATTGAATAGTTCTTCATTGTCAGAACCGTATCCTAATGAAGTAATATAGTTCGATAATGCATCGACCCATACGTAAATAACGTGTTTCGGATTCCCTGGTACTTTAATTCCCCAGTCAAATGAAGTACGTGAAACAGATAAATCTTCCAGACCCGGTTTAATGAAGTTATTGATCATTTCATTTTTGCGAGATTCCGGCTCGATAAACTCTAAATTATTTTCATAATAAGCAAGCAGGCGGTCTGCGTATTTCTTCATATTAAAGAAATATGACTCTTCTTTAACTTTTTGCACATCTCGTCCACAATCCGGGCACTTTCCATCGACTAATTGCGTCTCAGTATAGTAGGACTCGCAAGGGACACAATAAAGTCCTTCATATTCACCTTTGTAAATGTCGCCGTTGTCCAAAAACTTCTGGAAAATTTTCTCTACAGAATCTTTATGACGTGATTCAGTGGTTTGAATAAAGTCATTATAGGAAATATCCATAGTATTCCATAATTTTTTGGCACCTTCAGCAATTTCATTTACATAATCTTGTGGATGCATATTTGCTTCCTGTGCTTTTTCTTGAATTTTTTGTCCGTGTTCATCCATGCCTGTTAAAAAGCGGACATCAAATCCTTTTAAACGCTTATATCGCGCTATTGCATCAGATGCAACTGTCGTATATGCAGTACCGATATGGAATTTTCCACTCGGGTAATAAATTGGGGTTGTTATATAGAATGTTTGTTGTTCACTCACGAAAGTGCCTCCATTTGTTTGTTAAGTATAAGTCTTATTCTAACGAAGTACGAAAATTGTTTCAATGAAAGTTTATCGGAATTCAGATTTGTCGAAAAATCAAAACTAAATATTGGGAAATGGTTAAATCTTTCCGACTATTCACAATTTTCTATGGTAATTTTTTTTTATAATTTCCTTAAAAAGTACAAATATGACAAAAAAGTTCCTTAAATGAAGGAAATATGAATGCTAAATTATTGACGTTTATGGTATTAGTTGGTATGATTTTAACTAGATCAGGATGATGTCGAATTTTGACGAATTTAAATAACTTTTTTATATAGGAGGAAATATTAATATGAAATCAACAGGTATCGTACGTAAAGTAGACGAATTAGGACGTGTAGTTATTCCAATCGAATTACGCCGTACATTAGGTATTGCTGAAAAAGACGCTTTAGAAATTTATGTGGATGACGACAAAATCATCTTAAAAAAATACATGCCTAATATGACATGTGCAGTAACTGGTGAAGTTTCTGATGAAAACATGCGTTTAGTAGGCGGTAAATTAATCTTGTCTTCTGAAGGTGCCGAAGCACTAATGAAAGAAATTCAAGAAAACTTAAAAAAATAATACCACTTACTTAAATAACTGAAGCGGCTACGCGTTTACTAAATTAAGTAAAGTAAAGTATTATATTACCAAATAAAAAAAGCGTTGAAAAGTATGTTGACTTTTCAACGCTTTTTTATTGATGATATGCCTGATAAACGTCACGTTTCGGTAAATTGCGTAATTTGGCCACTTCTTTAATGGCTTCTTTTGAAGATATTTGAGTTTCTTCTATTATATAAGTAACATGGTCTTCCAATGACATAGACGTCCAGTACGCTTCTTCTTCTTCATCGACCTCACCGGAAGTATTCCCTTCCAGCACGATGCAGAACTCACCGCGTATTTCATTTTCATTTGCCCAAATGATCGCTTCGTCTATTGTACCTCGTAAAAACTCTTCAAATTTCTTTGTTAATTCCCGTGCCAGGGTAATTTTGCGGTCACCTAATACGAGTTGTAAGTCTTTCAATGTCTCCTTTAAACGATGTGGCGCTTCATAAAAGATCAGCGTCTCTTCACGTTTCGACAGTTTTTCCAATTGTTCTCGGCGTTCCTTTTTATTTCGTTTTAAAAATCCGAAGAAATAAAATGGCTGTGGAGAAAGTCCTGAGGCAATCAGAGCGGTTAAAGCGGCATTGGCTCCAGGGATTGGTACAACAGCAAACCCTTCCGCGACTGCTTTTACGACAATATCCGCACCAGGATCTGAAATACATGGTAAACCTGCATCACTTACTAACGCAATGGATTTTCCTTCTTGTAAATAGCCCAGCAGTTTCTCTCCGCCTACTTCAATATTATGTTCATGGTAACTAATAAGCGGTGTTTGAATATCGAAATAATTGCATAGCTTTTTCGTATTGCGCGTATCTTCTGCAGCAATAATATCGACTTCTTTTAATATACGCAGAGCACGCATCGTCATATCTTCTAAATTGCCAATAGGTGTCGCTACTAAGTATAGGCAGCTCCCTTGTTCGTGCTGGCTACTTTTTTGTGAGTTCATCTGTAGCACTCCTTATATACTTTATTTTTTGGGGACGCTTTAATTGTTTAAAGGCATATTCCGCGGACATCGCCTGCTGTTTTGTATCAAATGTTTCAAAATAAATACATGTTACCGGTCCGCGTGCCCGTGTATATTTTGCCCCTTTACCTGCATTATGTGCTGCAATTCGCTTTTCTAAATTATTCGTATAGCCTGCATATAGTGATGCATCACTGCACTCTACCACATAAAAGTAATGTTTATTTTCCTTCTCCATATAATAGTGCCCTCACTTCTGGCGTATACACATTGTTATCCTCATATACGTATAATGGTGGCAATACTTTCAAGTCCGGTTTTCCGTCTTTAATTGCTTCAATCAACAATGTATTCGCTTCTTTTCCGCGTTTCGGATAAACAAACTGAATACGCTTCGGCTCCAGACGATTTGCACGCATCGCACTTACAATATCCAAAAGCCTGCCTGGTCTGTGTACAAAGGCTGCCTTTCCACCTTGTTTTAATAGACGGCTTGTTGCTTCGACTGCTTCATCAAGCGTTAAATAAAGCTCGTGTCTAGCAATCGCATAGTGCTCGCTCGTATTTTTTTCACTTAATTCATGTGCCAAAAAATAAGGAGGGTTACATGTGACAGCATCATATTTTTCAATACCAAGTGTACCAGGTGCATCTTTTACATCACCTAGCTGCATGTCGATCTGTTGTGCCAAGTCATTGTATGCAATGCTGCGTGTTGCCATATCATGCAACCGCGGCTGCAGTTCTACACCTGTAATTTTTGCATTTGTCCGCGCACTCAAAAAAAGAGGAATTACCCCATTGCCTGAACATAAATCAATAATATGTCCTTTATTTTTTGGGACTTGTACAAAACGCGCCAGCAATACTGCATCCAATGAGAACGAAAAGACAGACGGGCTTTGAATAATCCGTAAATCTTCCGCCAGTAAATAATCTAATCGTTCATCATCCTTCAACCATTGTTCCACTATTAAATCCTCCACTTAACGGCTATTTTTAATCAGCCTTTTCTAAACAAAAGACTGATATCTACTTTAGCAGATTCAGCCTTTTGTTTTAACCATTTTGTTTATTTAAAAATGATAGACAGAACAAACAATCTTCACCTTTACGTGAGCTTCCAAAATGCACATGACATACGTGGAAACCTTCATTATAAAGCCTTGCCAAATTATCGTACCCTTCGCCAATATCTACTGGTTCTTTTTTCAGCTCTTCTACTACTCGTTTACTTGCAGTTGCTTCATTCGCTAATAGTTCTTCTAAGCGCGTACGTAGGTGAAGGTTTTCTGTTTGAAGCGTCTGATGCTCCTCCATCATATGCGCAACAAATTGCTTAAGTGCGCTAAATTGCTGTTGCATTGATTCAAGCTGTTGTTCGAACTCCATAACAGTATCCAAAAAATTACGGTCCTTCACTCAAGCCACCCCATTAATTCTATCTATATCAGATTTTTCTCATATTGCATAAGCTCTTCAAGCGTATATTCAACCATACGCTCCTGCTTCGTCAAATATACTTGAATGAGTCGCTCTAATACATTTAATCCGACGACTTTGCCTTCGCCTTCTGGTGTCATTGATAAATCACCGATGTCTGGCATACCTTCTTTTGCAATTTCATAATCATCATTTTCGTATTTTAGACAACACATTAAACGTCCGCATAAACCGGAGATTTTTGTCGGATTCAGCGATAAATTCTGATCCTTTGCCATTTTAATCGATACCGGCTCAAAATCACCTAAAAATGTCGAACAGCAAAGCATTCTTCCACATGGACCAATCCCGCCAAGTAGTTTCGCTTCATCACGAACACCAATTTGACGTAGCTCGATTCGCGTACGGAACACACTAGCTAAATCCTTTACTAATTCCCGGAAATCTACACGTCCTTCTGCTGTAAAATAAAAAATAATTTTATTACGATCAAATGTATATTCAACGTCAACGAGCTTCATATCCAACGAATGCTCCACAATTTTCGTATTCGCTAACTCAAAGGCACGCTTTGACTCAATAGTGTTTTCTTCTACCTGGAAACGATCACGTTCATTGGCTGGGCGAACTACTTGTTTTAATGGTAAAACAACATCATTTTCCCCGACTTGTCGCATTGGTACAACGACCTTGCCATATTCAATTCCCCGCGCAGTTTCTACGATTACATATTCGCCAACTTCCAAAATATAAGCGGCTGGATCAAAATAATATATTTTACCCGCTTTTTTAAAGCGAACTCCGACTACATTATACAAATGTATACCCCTCCTGAAGATTCAGCATAAGCTGTTCCATCAATAACGTACGATTCATATTACGATTTAAATTCGTGCGGGCCTGCAAAATAGACTGCATTTGTCGTGACAGCTTTTCATATGTCAATACGAGCGCCATTTCATTAAATCGTTGATACATATCGGGATACGTGCACTTTGCTTGCTGATTCGCTTTAATCGCTACAATATCGCGGTACGAAAACAGCAGCAAATCCAGTGCTAGCTCCATATCTTCTTTTTCTTTGAAGAGTGGTAGCCATTCTTCATGAATATATAATAGTGCTTCATGAACATTTTGATGAACAATCTCTACTAATTTTAACACTGTTTTTCGTGCAAGTACAAATTGCTCATCATTTGCAAGTGCAATAGCTGTTTCAAGATCATTTGTCACCATGCTTGTTGTCGATGCCATTGAATTTGTAATTCCCTGTTCTACTAGCTGATCGAGCAGCGTAGTACGAGGTGCTTTAGCAAATTTAATGTGCTGACAACGAGAACGAATCGTCGGAATGATAGATTGGATTTGCTCAGTTAATAAAATTGCCACGATCTGTCCGTCCGGTTCTTCTAAAAACTTTAAAAGCATATTAGCAGAAGCAATGTTTAATTTATCTGCATGGTGCAGCACATAAATTTTCTTGCCTTCCTCTACACCTGTCATCTTCATTTCAGCAACTAAATCTCTTATTTGATCAATTTTAATAAATTGTCCATCAGGCTCTACTTGCCAAATATTCGGATGATTTCCCGAATCGACCCGTCTGCAATTTCGACATGTTTCACATGGAACATTTTCTGACAAATTTCCGCAAAGAAGAAGTTTCATAAAAAAAGAGACGACATCACGTTTGCCCGTACCTTTTTCACCATCAAATATATAGGCATGTGCTAAACGATCTTTATCTACAATTGTTTGTAGTTGCTTCATCACTACAGGTTGCAGCTTTGTAAGCTCTTCAATAGTTCGTGTCAATTCCCTCACCTTTTTCATTTCCTGCTTCTATTTATTTGAATGCCCTATGTACAATTCAAACAATATATATTCTGCCTGGAAAAATGCCCGTGTCTAGTGCACATCAAAGACACGGGCATTTTTTACATATACAGATTTATTAAAAGTCCCTTAATCTCGCCAATTTTCGCTAATAACTCAATAGACTCTTTTTCTTCATTTAAAATATCTTCTGCCAATTCGACAAGATGCTCATCAATTGTTTCGACAATTTTTAAGCGGCGGCCTTCACCAAATCGGTTCCATGTATGTGATTGCTTCGTCTCAAGTCCATAATCTACAGCTTCCTGTAAAAAACGTTTCACAAGCATTTTAAAGCGTGCCAATTCACGTAAATTCCGTGATCGCGCTACACGGTCTCCCGCTGTAGAAATATCGCCCATTAATCTAGTGAGCTGCTCTGACTGCATTTTCGACTCTTGCTTTACAATCATGTCACCAAAGCGATTGCCGTTTTGATTTGCCGGACGCAAATCATTGCGATTCGCATTTAAATTTGTGCGGAGATTTTGATTAATCTTCATTTACCATTCGCCTCCAAAAAAATAATGCCCCACTATACTTACTACCGAACTCGGTTGTGTACGCGCAAGTCATGTTGGCTGCGCAAATTTACCAATACCGACTGGGGCTTCAATTTCCTTCAGTCTGTTGAAAGAAATTAAAAATGATGGAATTGTTCGATTGGTAATACAAATACAATCGCTCCTCCAACTTCAACTTCAACAGGGTACGGGATGTAAGAATCTGCGTTACCCCCCATTGGAGATACAGGAGCAACCATTTGCTCACGTGACCGGCAATTTTCACGAATAATATCTAATAACTTCGGAATTAAAGAATCATCCGTACCTATTAAAAATGTCGTATTCCCCGATCGTAAAAATCCACCTGTACTCGCTAATTTTGTCGCACGATAGTTGTTTTTTGTTAATGCATTCGATAAGCGGTTGCTATCTTGATCTTGCACTACTGCTACTACTAACTTCATCCGTACTCACCCCTTCATTGAATTGGTTCCTCTATTATATCATAAATAAAAGGTACACTTCATTTACTTTTACCCTAATAGCGGATTTAAAATCCCCCATACTTCTTCTACCACCATCTCGATAGGCTGGTCGGCATTCACCATTTTAAAACGGTTAGGGTATCGTCTCATTGCTTCCTCGTACCCTTCATATACTTTTTTATGAAATGCCAGACCTTCCGTATCCAATCTGTTAATTTCATCGCTGCGTGTCGCATGAATTCGTGCTAATCCTTTTTCAGGTGCAATATTAAAGAAAATCGTTATATCCGGAAGACGCTTTCCTATCGCAAATTCATTAATGGCAAGTACATCATCAACTCCGATTTCCCGTGCATAGCCCTGATATGCCAATGACGAGTCAATAAATCGATCGCATAGTACATGCTTTCCTTGTTCCAATGCAGGCATAATTTTTTCGTAGAAGTGCTGTGCCCGTGCTGCAGCATATAATAATGCTTCTGTTCGTTCATGCATTTTTGTATGTGCCGGGTCTAAAACAACGGCCCGGATTTTCTCAGCGATTTCAATCCCGCCTGGCTCACGTGTTAGTAATGCCTCAATACGCTTTTCCTTTAAACGCTCGCCAACTGCCTTTAATACACTCGTTTTTCCGGCACCTTCCCCGCCTTCAAACGTTATAAATAAATTCCTTTGCATTTTTATATTCTCCCTGCATCTATATTATGACTTGTATTAATTTCTCCTGTAATCTATGATCTCCCTGGAACATTGCCCCGATGGCAAGCAGCTCCTCTAACTGGCCAATTTGTACTCCCGTAATTTCTTCACCTTGTACAAGTAATGGAATTCCAGGCGGATACGGAATAAGTGTTGTAGCTGCAATACGTCCGATAGCTCGGTTGTAGGGTATCCATTCTTTTTCTGCCCTCTCTATTTCATCAAAGCTATACTGAGATTGTGTAATAGCCGTCGTTTCGAAGCTTTCGATTTCATTTGTATTTTCAATGGTTGGAAACTTTTTTAAATGTGTATATGCCTCTTTCATACGGTTACATATATCCGCAATTGAATAAGAGTCTCCCTGCTTTAACAACGGTAAAATTAAAAGTACTTGTTTTGCATCTGCCAATTCTACATATACATGAAATTTCTCTAATGCCTCTTTTAATTGAAATCCTGTATAACCCGGAGCACGGACTAATAGTTTTAATGGATCACTCACTTCAACAACCTGTAAACCTATTCTTCCTGTCAAAGACTCAATAAATATCTCACGTTTCTCCATAAGATACGTGTAATCAGCTTCCGTGTAATTCGCCACATAACTTCTTGCATCATCTAGGGAAGCTAACAGGAAATACGACGGACTACTCGATTGTAACATACGTAAATAACGGTTTACTTTCTGCTCACTTACTAATGATGATTTCATATGTAAAAAGGAAGCCATGGTCATAGCGGGTAATGTTTTATGTGCGGACTGGACAACAATATCTGCACCTAGCTCCAGTGCCGATGCGGGCAGCTTCTCAGATACAGTTAAATGGGCTCCATGTGCCTCATCAACTAGAACAGGAATGTTATATGCGTGGCACAATTCAATTTGTTTCGCCAAATCATCTGCTGTTACACCGTAATACGTCGGATACGTAAAAATAGCGGCTTTTGCATTGGGATAGCTCGCTACCGCTTGCTCTAATGTTTTAAAATCGATACAACCTGCTGTCTGACTTTTTATATCCCATTTTGGTGAAACATATACAGGGTTCACTCCTACAAGTTCCAATGCATGAAAAATAGATTTATGTGCATTTCTTTGAACAAGTACTGTATCTCCCTTTTCACATGTTGCATAGATCATAGCCAAATTTCCAACTGTTGAGCCATTCACTAAAAAGAAACTACGACTTGCTCCATATGTTGATGCGAGAAGCTGCTCTGCCTGTTGAATGGCTTCTTCTGGATGATGGAAGTCATCCAGTCCTGTCAGTTCGGTTACATCGTACTTTAATGCCTGTTTTATTTCGTTGGGTAAATTCGAAAGCAACCCATTTTTGTGTCCAGGCACATGAAAAGATTGCGGATCATCCGCAACAAACTTTTTTAATGCTTGAACGATTGGTCGATCATTGTTCACCACGTTCACCTCATTTTCATTGTCCTTCTATTATAAGATGCATCCGTCTTTCAGACCACCATTGGCGTTGGAATTACGACTATTAGTAACTGCATCCATCATTGCTTCTAGGCTTTCATTTCCCCAATACTCAATGACAACAAAACCCTTTTTTGAACAAATTATAATGGTTACTTTCTGCAGTAAAATAATATATAGTATTAGCTTTTAAACAAAACAAAAAACCCACTGATTTCTCAGTGGGTTTTTACATATGCGAAGCGACGTCCTACTCTCACAGGGGGAAGCCCCCAACTACCATCGGCGCTAAAGAGCTTAACTTCCGTGTTCGGTATGGAAACGGGTGTGACCTCTTTGCCATCATCACTTCACTATTACGGCTTCCAATACACGGCGCTATCCTTCGTCAACTTCCTTCGTTCTTTCAGTCACGTACTTGAGTACGCTCCTTCAATCACTCAGTCGTTTCCTCGACTAGCTTGTGTCTTGAAACCCTTAGAAAGATCATTCTTTCAAAACTGGATAAACGTTTCATTGAGTTTGTGCAATAAAATGTGGTTAAGTCCTCGACCGATTAGTATTCGTCAGCTGCATGCGTCACCGCACTTCCACCTCGAACCTATCTACCTGATCGTCTTTCAGGGGTCTTACTTACTTGCGTAATGGGAAATCTCATCTTGAGGGGGGCTTCATGCTTAGATGCTTTCAGCACTTATCCCGTCCATACATAGCTACCCAGCGATGCCTTTGGCAAGACAACTGGTACACCAGCGGTATGTCCATCCCGGTCCTCTCGTACTAAGGACAGCTCCTCTCAAATTTCCTACGCCCACGACGGATAGGGACCGAACTGTCTCACGACGTTCTGAACCCAGCTCGCGTACCGCTTTAATGGGCGAACAGCCCAACCCTTGGGACCGACTACAGCCCCAGGATGCGATGAGCCGACATCGAGGTGCCAAACCTCCCCGTCGATGTGGACTCTTGGGGGAGATAAGCCTGTTATCCCCGGGGTAGCTTTTATCCGTTGAGCGATGGCCCTTCCATGCGGAACCACCGGATCACTAAGCCCGTCTTTCGACCCTGCTCGACTTGTAGGTCTCGCAGTCAAGCTCCCTTATGCCTTTACACTCTACGAATGATTTCCAACCATTCTGAGGGAACCTTTGGGCGCCTCCGTTACTCTTTAGGAGGCGACCGCCCCAGTCAAACTGTCCGCCTGACACTGTCTCCTACCCCGCTAAGGGGCATGGGTTAGAAGTTCAATACAACCAGGGTAGTATCCCACCGACGCCTCCTTCGAAGCTGGCGCTCCGAGATCTCTGGCTCCTACCTATCCTGTACAAGTTGTACCAAAATTCAATATCAGGCTACAGTAAAGCTCCACGGGGTCTTTCCGTCCTGTCGCGGGTAACCTGCATCTTCACAGGTACTATAATTTCACCGAGTCTCTCGTTGAGACAGTGCCCAGATCGTTACGCCTTTCGTGCGGGTCGGAACTTACCCGACAAGGAATTTCGCTACCTTAGGACCGTTATAGTTACGGCCGCCGTTTACTGGGGCTTCAATTCACAGCTTCGCTTGCGCTAACCGCTCCTCTTAACCTTCCAGCACCGGGCAGGCGTCAGCCCCTATACGTCACCTTACGGTTTTGCAGAGACCTGTGTTTTTGCTAAACAGTCGCCTGGGCCTATTCACTGCGGCTTCTCTAGGCTATGCACCCAAAGAAGCACCCCTTCTCCCGAAGTTACGGGGTCATTTTGCCGAGTTCCTTAACGAGAGTTCTCTCGCACACCTTAGGATTCTCTCCTCGACTACCTGTGTCGGTTTGCGGTACGGGCACCTCTCACCTCGATAGAGGCTTTTCTTGGCAGTGTGAAATCAGGAACTTCGCTCATACGAGCTCGTCATCACAGCTCAACGTTAGAGTATGCGGATTTGCCTACATACACGCCTTACTGCTTGAACACGCGCAACCAACGGCGTGCTTACCCTATCCTACTGCGTCCCCCCATTTCTCAAACGGTGAGGAGGTGGTACAGGAATATCAACCTGTTGTCCATCGCCTACGCCTATCGGCCTCGGCTTAGGTCCCGACTAACCCTGAGCGGACGAGCCTTCCTCAGGAAACCTTAGTCATACGGTGCATGGGATTCTCACCCATGTTTCGCTACTCATACCGGCATTCTCACTTCTAACCGCTCCACCAGTCCTTCCGGTCTGACTTCAACGCTGTTAGAACGCTCTCCTACCACGCATACTCAAAGTATGCATCCACAGCTTCGGTGAATCGTTTAGCCCCGATACATTTTCGGCGCAGCGTCACTCGACCAGTGAGCTATTACGCACTCTTTAAATGATGGCTGCTTCTAAGCCAACATCCTGGTTGTCTAAGCAACGCCACATCCTTTTCCACTTAACGATTACTTGGGGACCTTAGCTGGTGGTCTGGGCTGTTTCCCTCTTGACTACGGATCTTATCACTCGCAGTCTGACTCCCGTGTATAAATATCCGGCATTCGGAGTTTGTCTGAATTCGGTAAAGCGAGATGCCCCCCTAGTCCAAACAGTGCTCTACCTCCGGTATTCTCAATCACGAGGCTAGCCCTAAAGCTATTTCGGAGAGAACCAGCTATCTCCAGGTTCGATTGGAATTTCTCCGCTACCCACACCTCATCCCCGCACTTTTCAACGTGCGTGGGTTCGGGCCTCCAGTGAGTGTTACCTCACCTTCACCCTGGACATGGGTAGATCACCTGGTTTCGGGTCTACGACCACGTACTAATTCGCCCTATTCAGACTCGCTTTCGCTGCGGCTCCGTCTTCTCAACTTAACCTCGCACGTAATCGTAACTCGCCGGTTCATTCTACAAAAGGCACGCTATCACCCATTAACGGGCTCTAACTACTTGTAGGCACACGGTTTCAGGATCTATTTCACTCCCCTTCCGGGGTGCTTTTCACCTTTCCCTCACGGTACTGGTTCACTATCGGTCACTAGGTAGTATTTAGCCTTGGGAGATGGTCCTCCCGGATTCCGACGGAATTTCACGTGTTCCGCCGTACTCAGGATCCACTCTGGAGGGAATGAACTTTTGACTACAGGGCTTTTACCTCGTTTCGCGGACCTTTCCAAGTCGCTTCGTCTAGTTCATTCTTTTGTAACTCCGTATAGAGTGTCCTACAACCCC
>NZ_CP150239.1:40000-45000 GCF_037975215.1 Solibacillus sp. FSL R5-0449 | reverse complement strand
CTGCACAGAAGTTTCGGTTAAGAATTCTCCCCTTTTTAAAGTATGTTGTTACCCCTTTAATCTTCCAATTACTATAATCAATTTTACGCTGTCTGTACCTTCGAACTTAAAGCCTTCTTCATAATGAAAGTTTCTAACTCTTCTACGAGAAATACAAACTACTGAAGTTAAAATTATACGTAATAAAAATTGTAACTTTTTTACAAAATATATGTATATACATTATATAACAAAAGGAGGAAATTAATATGACACCTATTGAAGATCAAAAATGCAAAAACTGTGGAGGTACTGAACTAGATGAAGCTACAGATTACTTGTTACTAAGGAAAAGTAAAGTTTCGTTTGTTGGATCTGAAAAGATTTATACTTTTTGTACAAACTGCGGGGAAGTCCAATCAATTCGCCTTACCAATCCAAATGTTTTTAAAAAGTAAAATAGACAAGGGGCCTTTCTAAATACTTTAGGAAGGCCCCTTTATAATGATCAGCAAATTAATTGAGCCAAGATTCCTTCACTTCCCTCAATATAATAGAAGTTTCCTATATCCCTCTTTTTTCAATTGTTTCAGAAATAACAGTTATCACTAAAAAAACAACTTCAAAAATTCTTGATCATTCCATACTTTAATTAACTTATAAAATATCTTTTCAACTCTTTTTAAAAAATTGGTATAAAACTGAACGATTAAGAATAGAAAAAAGTAGAGAAGTAAATTTAGCAAAGCATAGAATAGAAAAATTCCCCGTAGAACAGGAGAGAAGAAAAAATGGAACAAACGATTTCGATAGAGAACCGTATTAAAGAAATTTTTGCAGATGATCCGCTGTATTTAGTGATTAAAGAAACACCAACTGAACAACTCTTTTTATCGGAACCTTATTTGTCCAACCTCATCGAAAAAAAATTCTATTCCACACCTGAAGTGGCCAGCTGGTTTGATGTCACTGATGCACAGATACGCTACTATATTAAACCGTTTGAAGAGTATCTCTTTGATGATGAGACCTCAAATCCTACTACCGCATCCGTTATCCGTTTAGACTTCAAAGCCGTTTTAAAATTGCGCATGATTTTACTGCTAAAAGACGAATATCGAGTAAAAGGTTTAAAGCAGCTGTTACGTATTAATAAGGACGGCCATATTGTCAAAAAGAGAACTTCAACCACAACTGAAGTCGGAATGCCTGATAACATTGAGTACAGACTCAATGCCATGAGCCAAGCACTAGAGCAGATTATGAAGACAGGTTTATTTAAAATGGAACATAATGAAGAGACCAAGCAAATGCAGCTAAGCTTGAACCACGATTTCTTTAAACAGGAAATTAAAGCCCTCCCTCCAGAACCTTCGCAGGAATTGGGAGAAATACAAATGGCTACTAAAAAGCTTGAACAGGAAAATACGGAATTGAAAATGAAGGTAGAGGAAATCATGGCTTCGAATAAAGAGGATATCGCAATTCGAATTAGGGAAAAAGCGATTGAGCAGCTTGTGCTTAGCCGTTTGCAAAATGAAGCAGTTCAACAGTACTCACAACAAAAAAAGCCGACACTTTTCCAAAAACTTTTTCGTTCTGCGCAATTGGAAGTCGATAAAAAGCTTTACATCGCAGCATATATTGAAGAAAAATTTACTAAACAATTAACCCAGGCACTCCTGGAATACCATGAACAATCTTTAAGCTATCAAGATGAGTGATTCAAAACGCTTCCTTCTTTAAGGGAGCGCTTTTAAATTACGTAAATAATATGCTAAAAGGCTATAGAAACATTTCAATTCTAATTTTTTCTGTAAGCACAGCTTGTTATCTTTATTTCCTTTCTGGAAATATCTTAGTTACTCTAAATTTAAACCTAAAGTTGATTACATTTTAATTTAAACAAAACAAAAAACCCACTGATTTCTCAGTGGGTTTACATGTGCGAAGCGACGTCCTACTCTCACAGGGGGAAGCCCCCAACTACCATCGGCGCTAAAGAGCTTAACTTCCGTGTTCGGTATGGGAACGGGTGTGACCTCTTTGCCATCATCACTTCACTATAGTGGGCTTTAAAAAGCCTATGTAAAAGAATTTTCATTCTTTCAAAACTGGATAAACGTTTCATTGAGTTTGTGCAATAAAATGTGGTTAAGTCCTCGACCGATTAGTATTCGTCAGCTGCATGCGTCACCGCACTTCCACCTCGAACCTATCTACCTGATCGTCTTTCAGGGGTCTTACTTACTTGCGTAATGGGAAATCTCATCTTGAGGGGGGCTTCATGCTTAGATGCTTTCAGCACTTATCCCGTCCATACATAGCTACCCAGCGATGCCTTTGGCAAGACAACTGGTACACCAGCGGTATGTCCATCCCGGTCCTCTCGTACTAAGGACAGCTCCTCTCAAATTTCCTACGCCCACGACGGATAGGGACCGAACTGTCTCACGACGTTCTGAACCCAGCTCGCGTACCGCTTTAATGGGCGAACAGCCCAACCCTTGGGACCGACTACAGCCCCAGGATGCGATGAGCCGACATCGAGGTGCCAAACCTCCCCGTCGATGTGGACTCTTGGGGGAGATAAGCCTGTTATCCCCGGGGTAGCTTTTATCCGTTGAGCGATGGCCCTTCCATGCGGAACCACCGGATCACTAAGCCCGTCTTTCGACCCTGCTCGACTTGTAGGTCTCGCAGTCAAGCTCCCTTATGCCTTTACACTCTACGAATGATTTCCAACCATTCTGAGGGAACCTTTGGGCGCCTCCGTTACTCTTTAGGAGGCGACCGCCCCAGTCAAACTGTCCGCCTGACACTGTCTCCTACCCCGCTAAGGGGCATGGGTTAGAAGTTCAATACAACCAGGGTAGTATCCCACCGACGCCTCCTTCGAAGCTGGCGCTCCGAGATCTCTGGCTCCTACCTATCCTGTACAAGTTGTACCAAAATTCAATATCAGGCTACAGTAAAGCTCCACGGGGTCTTTCCGTCCTGTCGCGGGTAACCTGCATCTTCACAGGTACTATAATTTCACCGAGTCTCTCGTTGAGACAGTGCCCAGATCGTTACGCCTTTCGTGCGGGTCGGAACTTACCCGACAAGGAATTTCGCTACCTTAGGACCGTTATAGTTACGGCCGCCGTTTACTGGGGCTTCAATTCACAGCTTCGCTTGCGCTAACCGCTCCTCTTAACCTTCCAGCACCGGGCAGGCGTCAGCCCCTATACGTCACCTTACGGTTTTGCAGAGACCTGTGTTTTTGCTAAACAGTCGCCTGGGCCTATTCACTGCGGCTTCTCTAGGCTATGCACCCAAAGAAGCACCCCTTCTCCCGAAGTTACGGGGTCATTTTGCCGAGTTCCTTAACGAGAGTTCTCTCGCACACCTTAGGATTCTCTCCTCGACTACCTGTGTCGGTTTGCGGTACGGGCACCTCTCACCTCGATAGAGGCTTTTCTTGGCAGTGTGAAATCAGGAACTTCGCTCATACGAGCTCGTCATCACAGCTCAACGTTAAAGTATGCGGATTTGCCTACATACACGCCTTACTGCTTGAACACGCGCAACCAACGGCGTGCTTACCCTATCCTACTGCGTCCCCCCATTTCTCAAACGGTGAGGAGGTGGTACAGGAATATCAACCTGTTGTCCATCGCCTACGCCTATCGGCCTCGGCTTAGGTCCCGACTAACCCTGAGCGGACGAGCCTTCCTCAGGAAACCTTAGTCATACGGTGCATGGGATTCTCACCCATGTTTCGCTACTCATACCGGCATTCTCACTTCTAACCGCTCCACCAGTCCTTCCGGTCTGACTTCAACGCTGTTAGAACGCTCTCCTACCACGCATACTCAAAGTATGCATCCACAGCTTCGGTGAATCGTTTAGCCCCGATACATTTTCGGCGCAGCGTCACTCGACCAGTGAGCTATTACGCACTCTTTAAATGATGGCTGCTTCTAAGCCAACATCCTGGTTGTCTAAGCAACGCCACATCCTTTTCCACTTAACGATTACTTGGGGACCTTAGCTGGTGGTCTGGGCTGTTTCCCTCTTGACTACGGATCTTATCACTCGCAGTCTGACTCCCGTGTATAAATATCCGGCATTCGGAGTTTGTCTGAATTCGGTAAAGCGAGATGCCCCCCTAGTCCAAACAGTGCTCTACCTCCGGTATTCTCAATCACGAGGCTAGCCCTAAAGCTATTTCGGAGAGAACCAGCTATCTCCAGGTTCGATTGGAATTTCTCCGCTACCCACACCTCATCCCCGCACTTTTCAACGTGCGTGGGTTCGGGCCTCCAGTGAGTGTTACCTCACCTTCACCCTGGACATGGGTAGATCACCTGGTTTCGGGTCTACGACCACGTACTAATTCGCCCTATTCAGACTCGCTTTCGCTGCGGCTCCGTCTTCTCAACTTAACCTCGCACGTAATCGTAACTCGCCGGTTCATTCTACAAAAGGCACGCTATCACCCATTAACGGGCTCTAACTACTTGTAGGCACACGGTTTCAGGATCTATTTCACTCCCCTTCCGGGGTGCTTTTCACCTTTCCCTCACGGTACTGGTTCACTATCGGTCACTAGGTAGTATTTAGCCTTGGGAGATGGTCCTCCCGGATTCCGACGGAATTTCACGTGTTCCGCCGTACTCAGGATCCACTCTGGAGGGAATGAACTTTTGACTACAGGGCTTTTACCTCGTTTCGCGGACCTTTCCAAGTCGCTTCGTCTAGTTCATTCTTTTGTAACTCCGTATAGAGTGTCCTACAACCCCAAAGAGCAAGCTCTTTGGTTTGGGCTCTTCCCGTTTCGCTCGCCGCTACTCAGGGAATCGAATTTTCTTTCTGTTCCTGCAGGTACTTAGATGTTTCAGTTCTCTGCGTCTGTCTTCGACACGCTATGAATTCACGTGAAGATACTATCCGATTAAAGATAGTGGGTTCCCCCATTCGGAAATCCCCGGATCAAAGCTTACTTACAGCTCCCCGAGGCATATCGGTGTTAGTGC
>NZ_CP150239.1:0-37500 GCF_037975215.1 Solibacillus sp. FSL R5-0449 | reverse complement strand
GGTAACATATGCAACTGCTTCGCTTCTTATTTCTAAAAGATTATTTAATTAATACACGACGTACACGCGCTTCTTTATATAAGTAATAATGTATGCTTTCGGCTTTTTTTCGTTCGGCAATTACACTTAAGTTATAATCGTCGGTCAATCCTTCAATTACCTTCGCACTTTGTAAAGCTTCTTTTGTCTCTTTAATAGAAGAAACTAGTTTCTCATCGAATTCTTTTTTGAGTTTCCCTTTTCGAGAAAATAACATGGGGCTTCCTCCTATATTACAGCTCGCGACGACCTTCCAGCGCTTTTGATAATGTTACTTCATCTGCATATTCTAAATCTCCGCCAACAGGTAATCCATGTGCAATACGTGTAGTGCGAATACCTGATGGTTTAACAAGGCGGGAAATATACATCGCTGTCGCTTCCCCTTCTATTGTCGGGTTCGTCGCTAAAATTAACTCTTGTACACGCTCATCATGCAAGCGCCCCAATAAAGAAGCTACATTAATATCTTCAGGCCCTATACCGTCCATCGGTGAAATTGCACCGTGTAACACATGATAAAGACCTTGGTAATCACGCATTTTTTCCATAGCTATTACATCTTTCGGATCCTGTACAACACAAATTGTTGATACATCACGTTGTTTATCTGAACAAATATGACAAGGGTCGATATCTGTTATATGACCACATTGAGAGCAATAAAGTAGGTTACGTTTTGCGTCAACAAGTGCTTTCGCAAATGTCGATACAGTATCTTCTTTCATTGTTAATACGTGAAATGCCAGTCGAGCAGCTGTTTTCGGACCAATGCCCGGCAATTTCATGAAGCTGTCTATTAATCGAGATATCGGTTCTGGATAATGCATTCTGTTCCCCCTTCTTTAAAAAGGCACATCCCAATATTTGAGATGTGCGCTACGTTCTACTTGATTCAACTTAGAAAGGAAGGTTCATTCCTTGTGTGAATTTACCCATTGTAGAATTCGTTGTCTCTTCAACTTTTTTCAATGCTTCGTTTGTTGCAATAACCATTAAATCTTGAAGCATTTCAATATCTTCCGGATCTACTACAGACTCATCTAAATTTACTTCAAGCATTTGACGTTGGCCGTTCATTACTACCTTTACCATACCGCCGCCTGCTGCACCTTCAAATACCTGTGCATTTAAAGCCTCTTGTGCTTCCATCATTTCTTTTTGCATTTTTTGCATTTTTTTCATCATGCCTTGCATATTACCCATACCACGCATCTTTTTTCCTCCTTAAAATGTGTATTTATTCTTCGATAACCTCAACAAAGTCTTTTCCAAAACGCTTTTCGGCTTCTGTAATGAGCGGATCTTGCGCTTCCATTACTTGAACATCGTCAAGGAAAGGGGGCTCTTCATTTAAATCCTCCACCGGATTCACTTCATCCGATGGCGATTTTTTTTGATTTAAGCCATTTTCATTTATAAAGTTTTCACGCAAACGAATCCAAGCCGGTTCCGGTATACATAAAAGCTCATATTGAATCCCTATTTCCGAAGCGATCTGCTGTGTAAACAATGAAACAAGTGCATTGTTGTCAGCTACCATTTGACAATGTATATCATACTTGAATTTTATCACAAAAGCACTTGCATTTGCGGCTACAGGCTCTGCATCCGCCAATAAAGCTGCATGTGATTTTTGCAAGCTTGCCAAACCACCTGCCCAAGCAGATTTCACTTTTTGCAGATCAGGTTTCGTTGCAGTCTTTAATACTTCCTGAATACGGCCTGTCGGAGCATTATATTGATTTCCTTGTGGACGTACACGCTGGCGGGACTGTTCCTTTTGTTGAACCGGTGCGCCCCCTCCACCATTTTGAAGCTGTTGAGTCAGTTGACCTAATCGGCTTTCAAGTGAGGCTACCTTACCTTCAATAGCCGGATCGACTGCTGCCGTCACTTGCGGTGATGCTTTATATTGAGCCATTTTTAAAAGGGCCGTTTCTAAATATATTTTCGTATGGTGCGAAAAGCGCATTTCTTGCTGGGTTTTCGCCAAAATATCGATAAAACCGTAAAGTGTATTAGCTTCAAACTGAGCCGCTAATGATAAAAACTTTTCTTCCGGTGAAATAAACTCCAATAATTCCTCTAACGTACCGTCTGTCTTTAATAGAAGCAGATCTCGGAAGAACGTAATAAAATCTTCCGCAAGGCGTAATGGTTCTTTCCCGTCAGCAATTAAATTTTCGACACTGCCTAATACTTGGGCAACATCCTTTTCCTGCAGGGAAATCGCAATATCATAAAATGCATCCTGGCTTACAGAACCTGTTACAAGAAGCACATCGTCCAATTGAACGTGTTCATTACTAAATGAAACAACCTGATCAAGTAAGCTTAATGCATCACGCATACCCCCTGCTGCAGCTTGGGCGATTGCCTTTAATGCCTGCTCATCATAACCCATACCGATATCTTCTAATACAACCTTCATACGCTCTACTATATCTATAGAAGAAAGTCGTTTAAAATCAAATCGCTGACAACGGGAAATAATTGTTGCTGGTAGTTTATGAGGCTCTGTTGTCGCCAAAATAAATACCGCATGCTCAGGTGGCTCTTCAAGTGTTTTTAATAATGCATTGAATGCGCTCGTAGAAAGCATATGCACCTCATCTATAATGTACACTTTAAAACGTGCATTAGCCGGGGCAAAACGGACTTTTTCAATAATATCGCGCATTTCTTCCACTCTGGAATTGGAAGCGGCATCAAATTCTATTACATCTGTATGTGAACCTTCAGTAATACTTATACATGTAGGGCATTCATTGCATGGCTCACTTGCCGGGGCGTTTTCACAGTTCAATGCTTTCGCGAAAATTTTTGCAGTACTCGTTTTCCCTGTTCCTCGAGGACCGGAAAATAGATAGGCATGTGTTGTCTTGCTTGCGAGGAGAGCATTTTGAAGGGTCCTCTTTACATGTGTCTGACCTGACATTTCTCTGAATGACTGGGGTCTATAAACACGATAAAACGCTTGATATGTCAACCTTTCCCCTCTCCCTTCCATTTAAAAATACATATATTCAGTATAGCATAAAGTAAGTATAAACACTTTTGAAATGAGACGAATAATATATCTGTGAAATCTGTCAGAAACTACTTAATTCATCCCCTATTGAAAGCACTTTGGCCGAAGATAATCTCTTTTTTTCATATAAAAAACGCACCCACCAATAAATGATGGATGCGTTTGAAATGGTAATTTAATACCGTGCACCTTTCTTCGACTGCCGCACATAAGCGTTACTCTTGTCGCCAGCTCGGGTTAGGCTACCCCGCGGCACATAAGTGATACCACTTAATGCTGCTTCCTTCCGGACCTGACATGGTTCATGGGTACTTATTGCGCAGGACCCAACCGTCAACACTACGTGCAAAAGGCAGACCAAACAATACGGACAGCCTCAGAAAAGGAATTCAATCTTGCTAGAGCGGATTGCAAGTTACAGGGCACCGCTACCTCCCCATCTAGCACGGCAAGTATTAGTATACTAAGCAAGCTATTAAATTGCAATGAATTGCTTTAATTAATTTTTTCCAACCCGAAAATTTTAGAGATTTTTTATCCAAATTTTATTGACGCGAAACGCATTACATGGTAAATTAATCTTTGTCGAAAAGACATCTAATATTTTGGAGGTATACCCAAGTCTGGCTGAAGGGATCGGTCTTGAAAACCGACAGGCGGGTAACACCGCGCGGGGGTTCGAATCCCTCTACCTCCTCCATTTTTGAACTTTCATCCGCTACTTAGTTGAGCGGGTTTTTTTATATCTAAATTCACTTTTAAGTACTATTTCTACTCGTTGGAAATAGTACTTTTTTGTATTTATAGACAACTTTCTTGTACAATTAAGTACTATGTCATGTTTGTAAAGGGCGGTATATCAAAATTGGAATCAACACAGCCACATATTAAAACAACTAAACTTTTTCTATTTATGCTACTTGTCGGCTTATTGACGGCTATTGGCGGCGAAATTAAAATAATACCTTTTGAGGAAGGGCCTTTTCGCTTCGGTTTAGGCAGCATTATTTTCTTTTTCGCTTTACTGATCCGTCCATTACCGATTGTATCTACTGGTTTATTGACCGCACTAATCGTCATTGTCGGTCGTTCGTTTCTGGATATTTTTATTTATGGACAAAGCTTCATTACTCAAATTATTGAACATTTGCCGGCAGGCGCCTTTTATATAGTGTTTGCCCTATGTTTTAAGTTAATCCCGCTGGACGAGTTAAAAAAACAACCGCTTATGCTCGGTTTATTGGCAACAGCATCCGAAGTAATCTCCAACACGATCGAACATATATTAACGGACATTCTGCTTGTTTCTGATCAGGAAACACTTACTTCCTTTTTATTGTTCATTCTCGTTGGATTACTGCGCAGTTATTTTGTTGTTGGCATTTACAGCATGATTACGATGTCGGAACAGAAGAAACAGCTGAAACAGCTCATGACGATTCACTCGGAACTATATGTAGAAGCATTGTATCTTCAAAAAACGATGACCCAAATCGAGCAGCTTACAGCAAACAGTTACCAGCTTTATAAAAAGCTAAAATCTAATGAAGCACAGCTAGCTTCCGATGCTTTACATATTGCCCAGGAAATTCATGAAGTAAAAAAAGATAATGAACGCATTCATGCCGGGATTTCTAAAATTACGTCGAGAAATTACCCGTCTAATTTTCTATTGACTGATTTACTAAGCTTTATTGTGGAGGCAAATGAAAATTATGCAGCCTATTTAAATAAATCAATTTCCTTTACACTGATTTGTCCAAATGATTTTCAAACAAAAAATCATATAGCGCTATTTGCTATTTTGAATAATTTAATGGCTAACGCTGTGGAGGCAATTGAAGAGAGCGGATTTATTACATTGAATGTTGCAGTTGAACAGGATACGATTTCTTTTATTGTAGAAGATAATGGAGTTGGTATTGATGCAGCACTCATACCAATCATTTTTGATCCAGGTTATACATCCAAGTTTAACGAACAAGGCCAGGGTTCTACAGGAATCGGTCTTTCCCATACAAAAACAATTGTTGAAAATCTTAAAGGGAATATTCACGTAACGAGCAATACATCGACTTGTTTTGTTGTGCAAATTCCTATAAAAAGTATTCAAAAGGAGAATTACTAATGCGCTATTTTATAGTAGATGATGACCGGGCAAGCCGTATGATGCTCAGTAATATTATTAACGACTGTGAACTCGGAGCTGTTATTGGAGAGGCCAAAAACGGTCTGGATGCCATTCCACAAATTTTGATGATGCAGCCGGAGTTTGTATTAATTGACTTACTTATGCCGCAGTTGGATGGAATTGAGACAATTGAACGCCTTCAACAAAATGGATTTAAAGGTCAGTTTATTATGATCTCACAAGTTGTTAATAAAGAAATGGTCGCTGAAGGCTATTCAAAAGGAATTGAATTTTTTATTCATAAGCCTATTAATAAGGTCGAAGTACAAATGGTATTAAAACGGACAACTGAGCAATACTTATTAAGAAATTCTTTGCAAGTTATTCGTCAGTCCCTGACAAACTTTGATATTACGGATGTGACACATACAAAGAAGACGGCACGGGAACATATTCAGTCGATCTTAAATGATATGGGCATTGTCGCTGAAGTCGGAAGTGAAGATATTATTAAAATTATTGAACAGCTATTAATCGAAAAGCATAAAATTGCGCCGCTTCCTCCGTTGAAAGAAGTATATGAACGTGTAGCTATGCTGACGAAAAATACACCGGACGATATTTTAAAAGAAAGTAAGGCGATTGAACAACGTGTACGCCGAACGATATTAGCTGCAATGATTAACTTGGCGAACTTAGGGATTGTCGATTATACAAACTCTGAATTTGAATATTATACCCCACGCTATTTTGACTTGACGGACATCCGTCACTTAATGAATCAAATAGAGAAAAATGAGCAACGTAAAGCAAAAGTGAACATAAAAAAATTCATTCAAGTTTTATATTCAGAAATAATTAGTAAAGTGGATTAGTCGGTTTTTGTCGGATTTTGTATGTATCTAATAAAATTAGTTTTAGGCTAGTCCTGAATCTGATTTTTTAGGAGGAACTATATTTTGAAAAAGTTTAAAATTAGTTTAGCCGCGCAAATTTTAATCGGTCTTGTACTCGGTGTTATCGTGGGTGCTGTGTTCTTTGGTAATGCAACTGCACAGTCTTACTTACAGCCCCTTGGCGATATTTTCTTAAACTTAATTAAGATGATCGTAGTACCGATTATTATTTCGACACTGATCGTTGGTGTTGCCGGAACTGGTGATATGAAACAATTGGGTCGTCTTGGCGGTAAAACACTTATTTACTTCGAAGTTATTACAACAGTTGCGATTGTTGTTGGTTTATTAGCAGCTAACCTATTCCAACCAGGTGCTGGTATTGATATGAATGCATTAGAGAAATCTGATATTTCTTCATATGTAGAAACAACGGAAGCTGAAGAGGACAAAGGAACTTTCCAAATTATTGTAGATGTCGTTCCTAAAAACATTGTAAATGCAATGGCAGAAGGCGATATGCTTGCGATTATTTTCTTCTCTGTAATTTTCGGTTTAGGTGTAGCAGCAATTGGCGAACGCGGAAAACCAGTGCTTGCATTCTTCCAAGGAACGGCAGACGCCATGTTCTGGGTTACAAACTTAGTAATGAAATTCGCACCGATCGGGGTCTTTGCACTTATTGGTGTAACCGTTTCCAAATTTGGTGTAGAATCCCTTATTCCATTAGGAAAACTGGCGATTTTAGTTTATGCCACAATGATTTTCTTTGTAATCGTTATTTTAGGTATTACAGCCCGTATATTCGGCATTAATATCTTCAAATTAATTCGTATGATCAAGGACGAGCTTTTACTGGCATTCTCTACTTCTTCATCAGAGACAGTATTACCTCGTATTATGTTAAAAACAGAAAAAATGGGTGCACCGAAAGATATCGTATCATTCGTAATCCCGACAGGTTATTCATTCAACTTAGACGGTTCTACTCTTTACCAGGCTATTGCAGCGATTTTCATTGCGCAAATGTACGGTATTGACCTTTCAATTATGGAACAGATTACATTAATGCTTGTATTGATGGTAACATCTAAAGGTATTGCAGGTGTTCCAGGGGTATCTTTCGTAGTACTTCTTGCAACATTGGGTTCTGTAGGTATTCCACTTGAAGGTTTAGCATTTATTGCAGGTATTGACCGTATTTTAGATATGGCTCGTACAGCTGTAAACGTAGTAGGTAACACATTGGCAGCACTTGTTATGGCGAAATGGGAAAAACGTTTCGACGAGAAGCAATTTGCTGAATACCAAGCTGCGAACTTAAAATAAAATTAGAAAATGGCGTAGTGAACGATAACTTCACTACGCCATTTTTTATTTCACTACTTTTGCTAAATAAGCGCGGATTGATGCTTCCCCATTATGTAATGCTTCATGTGCCCGCTCATCGTCTTTTGCCACTTTTGCTTCTGCTGCTTCAATAATCTGCTCAATGTCCTTCTGAGGGATAATAACGACCCCGTCACTGTCACCAATTACATAATCGCCTGTTTGAACAGCAACATTTCCTACAGATACGGCTATGCCAACTGTCCCGCCACCGTGTTTATTGCCTGCTGCCACTGTTGTACCTAATGCAAATACCGGAAAATCAATTTCTTTTGCAGCTGCTATATCGCGAATAACCCCGTCCACGACAAATCCTTGTACACCGACACCTTGCGCAAGCTGCATAACAAAATCCCCTGCTACAGCACGATTCGTATTGCCTTTAGCATCAATGACTAAAATTTCCCCTTTTCCAGCCTGACTGATTGCTTCTAATACCGCACCATTTTCCCCGTCCGGCAAGCGGACCGTTCTTGCTTGTCCAGCAATTTTAAAGTGTTCGGCAAGCGGTTTAATTGCGGATGCTACATTCGTATGTCCCCCTGTTGCATCGGAAATTGCTGTCGTCGGTAATGCCCGTAAGCGATCTACCATCGATAAAGTCATATTCCCATCCCCTTTTCGCTATAATATTACAAACCGTAAAAATTTGTAATTACTTCAAGCATAAACGATGTAACTTTTCCTTCGCAATATTTTTTAAAGTCGTTACAAATATACTTATATTGGGAATACTATTAATAAAAGGAGGGAACTATATTGAACAACTCGCTCATTGAGACGGTAACGGATGAAAGCGGGAAGAAAACCTATAAGATGAAGACCTTCGATATACAAGTTACGGCCCGGCTGACAGGCGGTCTTGCCCCTACGATCACATATATGCATCAAGAGAAAGATGTGACAGATGATATACGTGCGATTCGCTTTCATTTTGAAAACCCGGCATCATATATCGAAAACTATGCTTCTTTCCAAAGAATGCTTTATGAAAGAGAACAGCGCGCAGTGAATGAGCTCTACGAATCCATCAGTATGAAACCTAAAAATATGACGACTGGTAAACAGGTTTTATGGAGCTTCTTTGTCTTTGTGCTGATCATGACCCCTATTTTTATTATCGTTTGGACAAAATAAAAAAGACTGATTTCCGCTACCATACAGAAATCAGTCCTTTTTTATTATTTTCGTAAATGGCTTGTTTGTTCAAGCATATAACCGATACGTGCTACGACATCCTCAACTTGTGCAGGATTTTTCATTAAATCGTAATCGTTAATATCAATACGCAGTACCGGACATGCATTGAAATTGTTAATCCAGTCTTCATAGCGTCCGTGCATTTCTTCCCAGTACGAATGAGGTGTTTGCTGTTCCATCTCGCGTCCACGTTCATGGATACGTCCAATCACATCATCAATTGGCCCTTCCAAATATACAAGTAAATCCGGATGCGGGAAATATGGTGTCATAACCATTGCATCAAACAGATTTGTATATGTTTCATAATCTGTCGGTGTCATTGTACCTTTGTCATAATGCATCTTCGCAAAAATGCCTGTATCTTCGTAAATAGAACGGTCCTGTATAAAGCCCCCGCCATATTCAAAAATACGCTTCTGTTCTTTAAAACGTTCAGCAAGGAAATATACTTGCAAATGGAAGCTCCACTTTTCAAAATCATCATAAAATTTATCTAAATAAGGGTTTGTATCAACCTTTTCATATGAGGTACGGAAGTTTAAGCTATGTGATAACGCTTTTGTCATTGTTGATTTTCCGACACCGACTGTTCCTGCAATAGTAATCACTGCATTAGCAGGAATATTGTACTTCTCTCTTAAGTTCATTTCTGATGCAAACTCCTTTGTTGTAACTTTTCTTCTACTAATCGTAGTACGTACTGTAAATCTTCTTCATTTTTCACAAAATCAAGCTCATCTCCATTTAATGAGATGACAGGAATTTCTGGATGCATCTTTTCAAAATGTCCGATAAATTGATGATAATCGCTTGAAAGTTGTTCCATATATTCACGTGAAATGTTCTTTTCCATTTCACGGCCGCGCATCGCGATCCGTTTCATTAATGTGTCTAAGCTTGCATGTAAATAAATGACCATATTTGGCTTTGGCATATCAGCAGTTAAAATTCGGTAGATCGACTCGTACTTTTCATACTCTGTCGGCTTCAAAGTACGCTTTGCAAAGATCAAATTTTTAAATATATGATAATCAGCCACTACTGGCCCTTGTGCTCCAAGAATTTCATGAATATCAGATAATTGTTTATAGCGATTGCACAGGAAAAACATTTCCGTTTGGAAGCTCCATTCACTAATATCTTCATAGAACTTACCTAGAAATGGATTTTCATCTACAATCTCTTTTAATAAATGATAGTCAAACGTTTGTGATACGGCCTTAGATAATGAGGTCTTCCCAACACCAATCGGACCTTCTACTGTTATAAATGGCACAGACATTAGAAGTGCTCCTTCTCTTTTTATAGTCAATGCTTTTAATTTTATCACAACGTTCTTTAGACAACAAAGTAAACTATTCCATTTTACCGAATTCGTGACTAGCCAATTTCTACTAATCAAATTGTGCCAGCGCTTGCTCCTGTAATTTGAATAACTTTTCACGCTGCTCATCATAATCAGCATTTATTTTTTCTTGCTGGGTAAATACCATTTCCTGAAGAGACTGTTCTTTTTCCATAAAATTTTGTTCGATTTGCTCATAGTTTTTCTCTGTTTTTTCGGATAAATCCTGCAATGCCTCGAATAACTGATCATCCAGCTGGCTTTGTGAAGCTGCCTCATTGTCGATGAGGGTTTCGATGGCCTCATCACGCCTTTGTTCAAGCCCGTGGCATCTCTCTTCAAACAGCTGCTCAGCATCATCAAACTGCTGATTATATTTTATCAAAATGTCTGTTAGCTCCTGATGTAAATTATCGATTGCCCGTTCCATTGCATCTGTCAGGCCTGAAGCGTATGTAAATTGTGATAGTAGCTTTTGTTGCTCGTTAGTGTAGGTTTGAAACTTTCTGCGTTCTTCTGCTTGTTTTTGCTCAAGAAGTTCAATCTTATTGACTTGATAGTTTTTCTTTTCTTCTTCAAAAGCGTTTTTAAAGTTATCCAATATAACTTTTCTTTTGTTGGCGAATAACATTTCAATTTTCTCGATTGCTTGATCGCGATTTTGTTTAAGTTTGTTTTCTTCCTGTTCATGCTGCAGTACAATGGCAGCCTTTTGCTGTTCATATTGCTTCTTCAATGTAAGAGCTACTTGCTGCTCATTTTTTTCAATCATCAACAATTTCTGCTCATACTCAATATCTAGATCAGCCAATGCTGTTTCAAAATAATTATTTGCTTCTTCCAAGGTTTGAAATGATTTCATTGCTGTTCTCCTTCAAACTTTTCCTCCATCATAGCATGATTTATTTCTTATCGCCCAACTATTCAATGGCATGCTAAACTAGGATTTAAGGAGTGATAGATGAATGCTCGAAAATAAAGATCACCATTACATGCAGGAAGCATTGGTAGAAGCGAAAAAAGCTGCGGCCCTTGGAGAAGTACCGATCGGCGCAGTTATTGTATATAAAGATGAAATAATTGCACGTGCACATAATTTACGTGAAACAACCCAAAATGCACTGACACATGCGGAAAGCATGGCCATTCAGGAAGCATGCCGTAAAATAGGCAGCTGGCGTTTAGAAGAGACTACTTTATACGTTACACTTGAACCTTGCCCGATGTGTGCAGGAGCCATTTTGCAGTCACGCGTACCACGGGTTGTTTACGGTGCACGTGATATAAAGGCGGGCTGTGTCGACTCATTATACCGTCTGCTCAATGACCCTCGATTCAATCATGAATGTAATGTAAAAGAAGGTGTGATGGCGGAAGAGTGCGGACAAATTTTAACGGACTTTTTCAAAGCGCTTCGCGACCGGAAAAAAGCAGAGAAATTAGCGAGAAAACAACAATCTGAAAAGTAAGGTGTGTGGGATGAACGGATTTTCCATTTTTGATTCGATTCATATAATGTGGCTTATTTTTATTGCCGGTTTTTTAGTTATTTCGTTATATTTTTATCGTGATTCTTCTCAAGAAAAGCAACATCTTTTTCAAAAGCAGGTGTTCTGGCTGCTGCTATGTTTAGAAGTAGCAAAACAACTTTATTTACTCGTAACAAACCAATATTCCTATTGGAGTCCCCCGCTCCATTTGTGCGGTTTTGGCATTTTCATTATTGGCTGGCATGCCTATTTTCCAACTCGTACAACTGCTACATTACTATTCACGCTTACATTACCTGGAGCTGCGATTGCCCTTTTATTCCCCGGATGGACAATTGATCCGGTAGGCGGCTTTTTACATTTTCACAGCTTCGTCTTTCATGCACTGCTTGTTATTTTTGTGTTCGTACTAACTTTCACAAATCAGCTTCAGACAGCCTTTTCCGATATTTGGCGTGCTATATTATTTTTAGCTATAACTGTACCGCCCATATACGTGTATAATGCACGCTTTCAGACGAACTTTATGTTTTTGAATAAGCCGGTGAGGGGAACACCGCTGCAATGGCTCTATGATGCATTTGGTGCTTCTGGTTATTTGGTAAGCTTGACACTTGTGATCTTTATATTATGGATGATGCTATATTTACCCCACACAATAAGAAAAAGACGAGAGTTGTAGATAGATGCTGCATCCTCTCGTCTTTTTTAATTTATAAGTCCCATATAATAGTAGTCTAAATAGTTTAATAATCCTCACAATGTATTCAGAAAGCCCTTACTAGTTTTCTATAATAGTTTTCGCAAAATGCGCTGCTTCTTTTAAAGCATCTTGCTTTATATTCGTTCCAACATTCATTTCCTCCAATAATTGCACGACTTTTTCTGTGGAGACATTTCCTGTTGCACCAGGTGAAAAAGGACAGCCGCCCAGTCCGGCTATTGAACTATCAAACTTTTCAATTCCTGCTTGTATCGCCGCTAAAATATTCACATAGGCAAAGCCATTCGTATCATGGAAATGTCCTACAAATTGTGTGTGCGGGAAATCTTTCCTAAGCTGCGAAAACCGCTCGTAAACAAGTTTCGGATTAGCTTGCCCATTTGTATCCCCTATTGAGATTTCATCGGCTCCGTGTGTCACAAAATGGCTGACAACACGCTTTACTTGATCATAATGAACCTCCCCTTCATATGGACAGCTAAAGCACATCGATACATAGCCCCGAATAAAAAGACGATGCTTTTTGGCAAGCTGAAAAACTTCGGTACATTCAGCAAGTGACTGCTCAATAGTACGGTTAATGTTTTTTTTATTGAATGTTTCACTCGCTCCGACAAAGACGGCAATTTGCGGCACACCTGCATCAATAGCGTGCTGCAGTGCTTTTACATTTGGTGTCAACGCTATAAACTTCATACCAAGCTCTCTGCAAAATGTCGCAATTTCTGCGGCATCTGCCATTTGCGGTACAACTTTTGGATGTACAAATGATGCAGTTTCAATTCGATTGAATCCTGCTAAGGAAAGTTTTTTAATGAGCGTTTTTTTACTTTCTGTCGGAACAAAAGTTTCCTCATTTTGCAGCCCATCCCGCGGTCCTACCTCAATGATTTCCACGTGCTTTGGAAAATACATGTACTTCACCCCTAATTTAAAAAATCTGCGAAAATGCAATTATTTTCTAGAATATAACAAATTATAATAAGGAAGTAAATGTATCTTCCTTTATAGTTGCTTTTCAAATACAATTTTATGTTGACCTTTGTCATCAATAAATGTATTTACAATTTGAAAGCCTGACTTTAAATTAACAATTAACATCGCCTTTTTTTCATTGCGACCATATGTACGTACTCGTGTGTAGCCATGTTCTTTACACCAGTGATGCTGCATTTCCATACAGTTCGCAGCAATGCCTTGCTTTTGATAATCAGGATGTACACCTCCAAGCCAGCTATAAAAAACACCATCTGGATGCTCATACCCAAGCTTAAACCCGGCTACACGTGCTTCATCAACTGCTAAAATAACGAGTAAATTGGGCTTCTTTTGCAGTTTTTGTTCATTGAATACACTTCCGTCGAAAACCGCTTTATGTACTTCATGAAAACTTGCCTTATACTTTTCCGGAATCATTTTAAATAAGAAATAATCCATAATACCCTCCAAGTTTTAAAAAACACCAACCTGCAATAAACAAGTTGGTGTAAAAAAATTCTATTTCGCAGTAATGACTTCTACGCCACCCATATATGGACGTAACACTTCAGGAATAACAACAGAACCGTCTTCTTGTTGGTAGTTTTCCAGAATTGCTGCTACTGTACGACCAATTGCCAGACCTGAACCGTTTAACGTGTGAACGAATTCCGGTTTTGCTCCTGCTTCACGACGGAAACGGATATTGGCACGACGCGCTTGGAAATCTTCGAAGTTTGAACATGAAGAAATTTCGCGGTACATGTTTTGCGCAGGAATCCATACTTCTAAATCGTATTTCTTCGCAGCTGTGAAACCTAAATCTGCTGTACACATTTTTAATTTGCGGTATGGTAAACCTAATAGTTGTAACACTTTTTCAGCATGACCAGTTAAAATTTCAAGTTGTTCATAAGATTCTTCCGGTTTAACAAAGCGCACTAATTCTACTTTGTTGAACTGGTGCTGACGGATCAATCCACGTGTATCACGACCTGCAGATCCTGCTTCTGAACGGAAGTTAGCACTGAATGCAGAGAAAGCCTGCGGAAGCATATCTGCTGATAAAATTTCATCACGGTAGTAGTTTGTTACCGGAACTTCAGCAGTTGGAATCAAGTAATAATCCATTTCATCTTCTTCACGAACTAATTTAAATACATCTTCTTCAAACTTCGGTAATTGGCCTGTACCTGTCAGTGAATCGCGGTTAACGATTTGCGGTGGCAGCATTTCTGTATAGCCATGCTCATCTGAATGAAGGTCCATCATGAAGTTCAGTAAAGCACGCTCTAAACGTGCACCTAAACCTTTATAGAATAAGAAGCGGCTTCCCGTAACTTTAGCTCCGCGCTCAAAATCCACGATATCTAAATCTTTTGCAATATCCCAGTGTGCCTTTGTTTCAAAATCAAACGCCGGTACATCGCCCCAAGTGTATTCTTCCACATTATCATCTTCTTCTGTGCCAACAGGTACTGATTCATGAGGGATATTCGGCAAACGCATCATCATATTTTTAAATTCATCTTCAATTGCGTTTAATTCAGCATCCAATGCTTTAATTTCATCGCCTACTTCACGCATACGTGCAATCACTTCTGTTGCATCTTCTTTGTTGCGCTTCATAACAGAAATTTGTTCAGACACTTTATTGCGCTCTGCTTTCAGTACTTCTGTTTTAGCGATTAATTCACGACGCTTTGTATCTAAGTTTTCAAAGTTATCGAGATTCCCTAAATCCTCATTACGTGTAAGAAGCATACGTTTTACTTCTTCAAAATTGTCGCGGACGCGTTTAATATCTAACATAATTTTTTCCTCCTAGAATTTATGAAATGATGATCTTGAGCACTTTAACGCATTAATGTATTAGCGGAATAAATACAAAAAAGCCCTCAATCCCTATGAAAGGGACGAGAGCTACCCGCGTTGCCACCCTAATTGAATAGAAAAATCTATTCCTCTTAACAATTAACGACTTTGGTAAGCCGGCTTCCACCTACTATTATTTCGGGAAAAGCATCTCAAGGACGGATTCACAAGTGTTTTTATCAGCTTCCACCGACCGCTGACTCTCTAAAAAAAACGTGCTTGCTACTACTTCCTATCATCGAATTCATTTATAAATTTAACCATACTGTACTATAAAACCATATACATTTGCAAGTTCCTATGAAAACGTTCACTAATTTTTTACATCATGCTATACTTTTCTGACACTATCAACATTAGTTAAATTTGAAATTTCAATAAGGTTACATAAGGAGGAAGTAAAGTGCTTTTCTTTCAGCTTAATAAGGACCATACGATTCCACTATATGAACAACTGTATATCGGCATAAAAAATGCAATTACCAACAACCAGCTCGCTGTTGGTGTACGTCTCCCTTCTAAAAGAGAACTTGCAGATTTCTTCAATATAAGCCAAACTACCGTCGAACTTGCATATTCGCAGCTGTTGGCGGAAGGCTATATTATGTCAAAACCGCGTGTCGGTTATTTTGTTGAAGAGATCGATTCATTGCCTTACCGCCAAAGTGAAACAGCGAACAATGAAATAAAAAAAACAGCGAAAACTAAAGAATATAAAATTGATTTCTCTTCTGCAAAAATTGATGAGGAAGCTTTTCCTTTTACAATATGGAGAAAATACGCAAAAGACGTGCTCGATAGGCCGTTCAAACATTTACTTCAGACAGGAGAACGCCAAGGTGAGCTTGCATTGCGTATTGAAATTGCAAACTATTTACACCAATCACGTGGCATCGAATGCCAGCCAGAGCAAATCGTCATTGGATCCGGTACTGAGCAGTTACTGCCCATGATTTTAAAAATTTTAGATGCTGATTCTAAGCTTGCCTTTGAAAATCCAGGCTATTCACCTATTCCCCGTCATCAATTAGGGCAACTCGCCATTCCGATTTCTGTTGATACAGATGGTATTGTAGTGGAGGAATTACAGAAATCAAATGCAAATGTCGTTTACATTACACCTTCACATCAATTCCCGACAGGTGCGGTTCTTTCAGCCAACCGTCGCACACAATTATTAAATTGGGCTGCTAAAACACCGGACCGCTTTATAATCGAAGATGATTACGACAGCGAATTTCGCTATATTGGAAAGCCCATACCCGCACTCAGAGGGCTTGATGCCAATGACCGGGTCATTTATTTAAGTACTTTTACGAAATCTCTGATGCCATCCTTGCGTGTTGCCTTTTTCGTCTTGCCGCCAACACTTGTTCAGCGCTATCAGGAACATTTTAATTACTATTCTTCTACTGTTCCTCGTTTTGAACAGCATATTTTAGCGAATTTTATGAAGGACGGACACTTTGCCAAACATTTAAATCGGATGCGTAAAATTTACCGTAAAAAACACGATAAATGTATTGAAGTCTTTTCAAATCATTACTCTCAAATAACAATATCCGGAGACGCTGCCGGTACGAACATCCTTGTTGCATTCCGTCATGAGAAATCTGAACGGGAACTGCAACAGATTGCACGTGAACACGGGATTCATATTTTACCGTTATCAAATTATTATTTAACAGAGCAGCATTATTCCAAAAGGACATTTTTATTAGGGTTTGGCAATTTACAGCTTACAGATATTGAGCCGAACATTCATCAGCTAATGGACATTTGGGGAATTTCTAAAAGGTAAAGAGACGTTCCATATAGGAACATCTCTTTATGTTGAAATAATATTAATCCGGTATTGTTCAACCCAATCATGCAATTGTATAAAGTATGCGATGAGTTGCGGTCCTGCCATTAACTGGCCAAACCAAGGTATTTGAAATGATTGACCGTTTGTAGCTAATAATCGCTCTAACTGCTCCTTCTCGAATAATTCATGAAGAACTGAGTGTTTCTGCCGTAAAATTTGCTCCAGCCGGTTATGGACGAGTTCTGTATATTTAGGATGGTACGTTTTCGGATACGGGTTTTTCTTACGTTCCACAACTTCCTTCGGTAAAAGATCCTGAAACGCCTTTCGTAAAATCCCCTTTTCCATGCCGCCGCTGTTTTTCATTTCCCAAGGAATATTCCATACGTATTCAATTATTGTATGATCGGCAAACGGTACACGAACTTCCATACTTGCACCCATTGTCATCCGGTCATTTCTTTCCAATAATGTCTGCATAAAGAACTGGTTATTTAAATAAAACAGCTGCTGGCGTTCCTGCTCTTCTTTAGTCCCTATAAATGAGGGCATCCCCTTTACCGCCTCTTCATAGGTGCTTTGCATAAACTGCGGTAACTGCAGACGTTTTTGCCAATCTGATTTAAATAACTGTTCACGTTCCTTTGTAGAACGAAGCCATGGGAAAATCGTTTCTCTTTTTCCTTCATAAAACCATGGATAACCGCCAAAAACTTCGTCAGCACATTCACCCGACAGCGCTACAGTATGTTCTTTTTTCATTTCTTTGCAGAATAAATAAAATGAGCTATCAATATCGGCCATACTCGGCATGTCTTTTAAGCGCATTGCCTGTTCTAAAGCATCTACTAACTCTTGTTGGGTCAGCGTCACTTGGCGGTGCTTTGTCTGAAATGCCTGTTGCATTTTCCCGATCCAGTATTCATCCTGTGACGTCTGAAATGAGTTTTTCGTGAAGTGATAGTCATTTTCCTCAAATGCTACAGAATAAGTCGACAATGTTTTCTGCTCTTTTGCTAGATGTTGTGCTGCAACCGCCGTAATGATACTTGAATCGAGTCCACCTGAAAGCATTGTGCTTAGCGGTACATCACTTATTAACTGACGAATAATTGCATTTGTTACGAGCTCCCGGACATTTTCAATTGTTTCTGCCTCTGAATGCTCATGTTGTTTACTTTCGATATCCCAGTACTGCCAGCTTTTTCTGAAACCGCTGCGCACCATCATTGCGTATGCGGGCTTAACTTCCTTAATTCCTTTAAATATGGCATGCCCCACAATACGTGATGGACCAAGACTGAATAAAGCAGCAAGTCCTTCTGCATCCACTTCCGCCTTTACAGCAGGATGTGCCAGTATCCCTTTTATTTCTGAGCTGAACAATAGCCCATCCGGAAGCTCATAATAAAACAGCGGCTTTACCCCTAGCCGGTCACGACATAGAAATAACGACTGCTCCTGCTCGTTCCATACCGCAAAAGCAAAGATCCCATTTAAGTACTCCATACAGCGCTCTTTCCATTCAACATATGCCATTAAAATAACTTCCGTATCGGATGTCGTATAAAAGGAATGCCCTAAATTTTTAAGCTGTTCACGCAACTCGTTTGCATTGTAAACTTCCCCATTATATACGATGGTCAAATCGCCTCGAGTCATCGGTTGATTACCTGTCACTAAATCAATGATTGCAAGCCGTTTATGGCCGAGTAAAGCATGTTTGCTTATAAAGTACCCTTCACTATCCGGACCTCGATGTAAAAGCGTCCTCGTCATTTTTTTTATCATTGCTTCTTCATTTACTAAGTGAGTCGAATAATCAATCCAACCAGATATTCCACACATAATTAATCCCTCCATGTATCAATGTATGTTTTGCATGGTTTATCGACAAATTGTCCAATTCGAAAAAATGCTTTTAGACGAAAAAAAAGCTTTTCTACAAGTGATTACTTATAGAAAAGCCCATTCATTATTTAATTAAGTTACCTGCAAATCCAAATACACCATTCCATAAATTACCGAAAAAGCTTCCGATACCTTGGAACATCAATGAGATTTTACCTGCACGTTCTACCGCTTCTGTCGTTACGACATCTGCTGTAATAGGATTGCCGTCAATATAGCCGAAATCCACACCTTCTTTAGGTGCAAGTACAGCCTGGCCTACTACTTGGTCTTTCTCAATTCCTGCTTCAAGTTCTTTCTTGTCCAATGTCAATGTCGGAACGTATGAATCTTTTTCGCTCGTCTTAACCATTACAGAAACCGGTTCTTTTACACCGATTTTGACAGAGTCCTCTTTCCCTTTAATAACAGGGATTGATTTTTGATCTTCAAATACATAGTTACCTGGAAGAAGTTCTACTTTTGAAAATTGACCAAATCCATAATCGAATAACTTCGCTGTCGCATCAAAACGTGCTTTATAAGAGCCAACACCTTTTGAATCCACTGCTTTCATTACTACCGCGATTAAACGTGTATCACCGCGTTTAGCTGTACCTGTAAACGTATGACCGGCAAAATCAGTTGTTCCTGTTTTTAAGCCGTCTACGCCTTCATATTCATAAACAAGACCTGGTAGCATGAAGTTCCAGTTGGACATGCTAATTGCATCCGAAGTTCCTTCACGGAATACTTTCTTCGGAATTTTTGCTGTTTCTAACATGTCAGGATGATCTTTTAATAAGTTGTACGCCAATTTTGCTACAGACCGAGCCGGCATTACGTTTTCATCCTTTTCTCCAGTACCTTCTGGATGCATGCCTTGTAAATCGGCATTATTCAAACCTGTTGCGTTTACAAATTTATAATTTTCCAAGCCAAGTTCTTCTGCTTTTTTATCCATCAATTTCAGGAACTCTTTTTCTGTACCTGCAATTGTTTCAGCAATTGCAATTGTAGCAGCATTTGCAGAATAGATTGCCATTGCTTCATATAACTCTCTAATCGTATACGTACCATCAGCACGTAACGGCACATTACTTAATAAACGGTTTTGGGAAACTTTATATGTATACTCTGATACATTATATTGCTGATCCCATGAAATTGAGCCTTCTTCTATTGCATCAAGTAATAGATACTCTGTCATCATTTTTGTCATACTTGCAATACCTAAAGCAGTCTCTGCATTTTGCTCATATAAAATTTTTCCTGTGTCTGCATCAATTAAAATTGCTGCATCTACCGTTAATCCCAAATCCGTTGCTGCGTTCGTCTTAGCAGGTGTCATCGCCAGCATGCTAAGTATTAAAATCGGGATTAAGACAATGCTTAATACCGTTTGCTTTCTTACCTTCTTCACAAAGCTACCTCCAATTTTTATTCTTGTCTAACGTCATTTTATCATACATAAGTAGTTGTATGTGACCTTCTGTTAATAAAAAAACGTTACTATCTTCAATTTGACGATAGTAACGTTTGAAAGTTTCCTAGTAATTATTGTAAAGAGTAGTTTGGTGATTCCTTCGTAATTTGTACATCATGTGGATGTGATTCACGTAAGCCTGCGCCCGACATTTTAATGAACTGTGATTTTTCACGTAAATGTTCTAAATCCGGTGCACCGCAGTAACCCATTCCGGCACGTACACCACCAACTAATTGGTGAATTGTATCTGCTAAAGGTCCTTTGTATGGTAAACGTCCTTCAATTCCTTCTGGTACAAGCTTTTTCGCATCTTCTTGGAAGTAACGGTCTTTAGAACCTTTTTCCATTGCACCTAGTGAACCCATTCCGCGGTACACTTTAAAGCGACGTCCTTGGAAAATTTCTGTTTCACCTGGAGATTCAGATGTTCCTGCTAATAATGAACCTAGCATTACAGTATGTCCACCTGCAGCTAATGCTTTTACGATATCGCCTGAATACTTGATACCGCCATCCGCAATAATTGTTTTACCTAGTTCACGGGCAACTGATGCTGCATCGTATACAGCTGTAATTTGTGGTACACCAACACCTGCAACAACACGAGTTGTACAAATAGAACCTGGTCCGATTCCTACTTTTACAACATCGGCACCAGCTTCGAATAATGCATGTGTCCCTTCAGCTGTTGCAACATTCCCTGCAATAATATCCAAGTCCGGGTAAGCTGCACGAATGTCTTTAATTGTATTTAAAACGCCTTGAGAATGACCATGTGCTGTATCAATTACAACGATGTCCACTTGCGCTTCGACTAGCTTGGCAATACGCATCATTGTATCTTTAGAAACACCAACTGCTGCTCCTACAACTAAACGGCCATGGCTGTCTTTTGCTGCATTCGGGAATTCGATTACTTTTTCGATATCTTTGATTGTGATTAAGCCAGTTAATTTTCCTGCTTCATCAACAATCGGTAATTTTTCAATTTTATACTGTTGAAGAATTTTTTCAGCATCTTCTAAAGTTGTCCCAACAGGAGCAATGATTAAATCTTCTTTTGTCATTACATCATCAATTTTTAATGAGTAATCTGAAATGAAGCGTAAATCACGGTTAGTAATAATACCAACTAACTTCTGATCTTCCATGTTATTTACAATAGGGACACCTGAAATGCGGTATTTGCCCATTAAATGCTCTGCATCGAAAACTTGATGATCGGGTGTAAGGAAGAAAGGATTTGTAATAACGCCATTTTCAGAACGTTTTACCTTTTCAACTTCTTCTGCTTGTTCATCAATACTCATATTTTTATGGATAATACCAATTCCACCTTGTCGAGCCATAGCAATTGCCATTTTCGATTCGGTTACAGTATCCATTCCTGCAGAGATTAACGGAATGTTTAACTTAATGTTGTCAGTTAGATTTACAGATAAATTAACATCTTTCGGTAACACTTCAGAGTGTCCTGGCACTAATAGTACATCATCAAATGTTAAACCTTCTTTAGCAAATTTTGTTTCCCACATTGTTAAGAATGCCTCCTATTTAGAAAAGAATATTATTGTAAGGTTAACTCCGAGGGACATCACTGTCAAGATTCTTTAAAAAGTAAAATAATTCGGAATATTATATTATTAGTGTTTTTCTTCTTAAAGGAAGAAAATAAGTATTTTATAACAAAAAACCCACTGATTTCTCAGTGGGTTTTTACATGTGCGAAGCGACGTCCTACTCTCACAGGGGGAAGCCCCCAACTACCATCGGCGCTAAAGAGCTTAACTTCCGTGTTCGGTATGGGAACGGGTGTGACCTCTTTGCCATCATCACTTCACTATTACGGCTTCCAATACACGGCGCTATCCTTCGTCAACTTCCTTCGTTCTTTCAGTCACGTACTTGAGTACGCTCCTTCAATCACTCAGTCGTTTCCTCGACTAGCTTGTGTCTTGAAACCCTTGAAAAGAATTTTCATTCTTTCAAAACTGGATAAACGTTTCATTGAGTTTGTGCAATAAAATGTGGTTAAGTCCTCGACCGATTAGTATTCGTCAGCTGCATGCGTCACCGCACTTCCACCTCGAACCTATCTACCTGATCGTCTTTCAGGGGTCTTACTTACTTGCGTAATGGGAAATCTCATCTTGAGGGGGGCTTCATGCTTAGATGCTTTCAGCACTTATCCCGTCCATACATAGCTACCCAGCGATGCCTTTGGCAAGACAACTGGTACACCAGCGGTATGTCCATCCCGGTCCTCTCGTACTAAGGACAGCTCCTCTCAAATTTCCTACGCCCACGACGGATAGGGACCGAACTGTCTCACGACGTTCTGAACCCAGCTCGCGTACCGCTTTAATGGGCGAACAGCCCAACCCTTGGGACCGACTACAGCCCCAGGATGCGATGAGCCGACATCGAGGTGCCAAACCTCCCCGTCGATGTGGACTCTTGGGGGAGATAAGCCTGTTATCCCCGGGGTAGCTTTTATCCGTTGAGCGATGGCCCTTCCATGCGGAACCACCGGATCACTAAGCCCGTCTTTCGACCCTGCTCGACTTGTAGGTCTCGCAGTCAAGCTCCCTTATGCCTTTACACTCTACGAATGATTTCCAACCATTCTGAGGGAACCTTTGGGCGCCTCCGTTACTCTTTAGGAGGCGACCGCCCCAGTCAAACTGTCCGCCTGACACTGTCTCCTACCCCGCTAAGGGGCATGGGTTAGAAGTTCAATACAACCAGGGTAGTATCCCACCGACGCCTCCTTCGAAGCTGGCGCTCCGAGATCTCTGGCTCCTACCTATCCTGTACAAGTTGTACCAAAATTCAATATCAGGCTACAGTAAAGCTCCACGGGGTCTTTCCGTCCTGTCGCGGGTAACCTGCATCTTCACAGGTACTATAATTTCACCGAGTCTCTCGTTGAGACAGTGCCCAGATCGTTACGCCTTTCGTGCGGGTCGGAACTTACCCGACAAGGAATTTCGCTACCTTAGGACCGTTATAGTTACGGCCGCCGTTTACTGGGGCTTCAATTCACAGCTTCGCTTGCGCTAACCGCTCCTCTTAACCTTCCAGCACCGGGCAGGCGTCAGCCCCTATACGTCACCTTACGGTTTTGCAGAGACCTGTGTTTTTGCTAAACAGTCGCCTGGGCCTATTCACTGCGGCTTCTCTAGGCTATGCACCCAAAGAAGCACCCCTTCTCCCGAAGTTACGGGGTCATTTTGCCGAGTTCCTTAACGAGAGTTCTCTCGCACACCTTAGGATTCTCTCCTCGACTACCTGTGTCGGTTTGCGGTACGGGCACCTCTCACCTCGATAGAGGCTTTTCTTGGCAGTGTGAAATCAGGAACTTCGCTCATACGAGCTCGTCATCACAGCTCAACGTTAAAGTATGCGGATTTGCCTACATACACGCCTTACTGCTTGAACACGCGCAACCAACGGCGTGCTTACCCTATCCTACTGCGTCCCCCCATTTCTCAAACGGTGAGGAGGTGGTACAGGAATATCAACCTGTTGTCCATCGCCTACGCCTATCGGCCTCGGCTTAGGTCCCGACTAACCCTGAGCGGACGAGCCTTCCTCAGGAAACCTTAGTCATACGGTGCATGGGATTCTCACCCATGTTTCGCTACTCATACCGGCATTCTCACTTCTAACCGCTCCACCAGTCCTTCCGGTCTGACTTCAACGCTGTTAGAACGCTCTCCTACCACGCATACTCAAAGTATGCATCCACAGCTTCGGTGAATCGTTTAGCCCCGATACATTTTCGGCGCAGCGTCACTCGACCAGTGAGCTATTACGCACTCTTTAAATGATGGCTGCTTCTAAGCCAACATCCTGGTTGTCTAAGCAACGCCACATCCTTTTCCACTTAACGATTACTTGGGGACCTTAGCTGGTGGTCTGGGCTGTTTCCCTCTTGACTACGGATCTTATCACTCGCAGTCTGACTCCCGTGTATAAATATCCGGCATTCGGAGTTTGTCTGAATTCGGTAAAGCGAGATGCCCCCCTAGTCCAAACAGTGCTCTACCTCCGGTATTCTCAATCACGAGGCTAGCCCTAAAGCTATTTCGGAGAGAACCAGCTATCTCCAGGTTCGATTGGAATTTCTCCGCTACCCACACCTCATCCCCGCACTTTTCAACGTGCGTGGGTTCGGGCCTCCAGTGAGTGTTACCTCACCTTCACCCTGGACATGGGTAGATCACCTGGTTTCGGGTCTACGACCACGTACTAATTCGCCCTATTCAGACTCGCTTTCGCTGCGGCTCCGTCTTCTCAACTTAACCTCGCACGTAATCGTAACTCGCCGGTTCATTCTACAAAAGGCACGCTATCACCCATTAACGGGCTCTAACTACTTGTAGGCACACGGTTTCAGGATCTATTTCACTCCCCTTCCGGGGTGCTTTTCACCTTTCCCTCACGGTACTGGTTCACTATCGGTCACTAGGTAGTATTTAGCCTTGGGAGATGGTCCTCCCGGATTCCGACGGAATTTCACGTGTTCCGCCGTACTCAGGATCCACTCTGGAGGGAATGAACTTTTGACTACAGGGCTTTTACCTCGTTTCGCGGACCTTTCCAAGTCGCTTCGTCTAGTTCATTCTTTTGTAACTCCGTATAGAGTGTCCTACAACCCCAAAGAGCAAGCTCTTTGGTTTGGGCTCTTCCCGTTTCGCTCGCCGCTACTCAGGGAATCGAATTTTCTTTCTGTTCCTGCAGGTACTTAGATGTTTCAGTTCTCTGCGTCTGTCTTCGACACGCTATGAATTCACGTGAAGATACTATCCGATTAAAGATAGTGGGTTCCCCCATTCGGAAATCCCCGGATCAAAGCTTACTTACAGCTCCCCGAGGCATATCGGTGTTAGTGCCGTCCTTCATCGACTCCTAGTGCCAAGGCATCCACCGTGCGCCCTTATTAACTTAACCAAAAGTTAACACTTGGAACGAGTCCAAGATTTAAGTTTACACGTCAATTGCTTGACTTGTTTAAAAATCTATAAAATAGAAATTTGATTTATTGCTTTCAATGTCGTTTTATCCAGTTTTCAAAGAACGAGTGTTTTGAAGTATTTCATTCATTTAAGAATGAACCTTCAAAACTGAACAGCAAACGTTAATGTTTCATTCCCCAAGGGAATGATTCCGAAAAATCCTTAGAAAGGAGGTGATCCAGCCGCACCTTCCGATACGGCTACCTTGTTACGACTTCACCCCAATCATCTATCCCACCTTCGGCGGCTGGCTCCAAAAGGTTACCTCACCGACTTCGGGTGTTACAAACTCTCGTGGTGTGACGGGCGGTGTGTACAAGGCCCGGGAACGTATTCACCGCGGCATGCTGATCCGCGATTACTAGCGATTCCGGCTTCATGTAGGCGAGTTGCAGCCTACAATCCGAACTGAGAACGGTTTTATCGGATTAGCTCCCCCTCGCGGGTTGGCAACCGTTTGTACCGTCCATTGTAGCACGTGTGTAGCCCAGGTCATAAGGGGCATGATGATTTGACGTCATCCCCACCTTCCTCCGGTTTATCACCGGCAGTCTCCTTAGAGTGCCCAACTGAATGATGGCAACTAAGAATAAGGGTTGCGCTCGTTGCGGGACTTAACCCAACATCTCACGACACGAGCTGACGACAACCATGCACCACCTGTCACCGTTGCCCCCGAAGGGGAAACTATGTCTCCATAGTGGTCACCGGGATGTCAAGACCTGGTAAGGTTCTTCGCGTTGCTTCGAATTAAACCACATGCTCCACCGCTTGTGCGGGCCCCCGTCAATTCCTTTGAGTTTCAGTCTTGCGACCGTACTCCCCAGGCGGAGTGCTTAATGCGTTAGCTGCAGCACTGAGGGGCGGAAACCCCCCAACACTTAGCACTCATCGTTTACGGCGTGGACTACCAGGGTATCTAATCCTGTTTGCTCCCCACGCTTTCGCGCCTCAGTGTCAGTTACAGACCAGACAGTCGCCTTCGCCACTGGTGTTCCTCCAAATCTCTACGCATTTCACCGCTACACTTGGAATTCCACTATCCTCTTCTGCACTCAAGTTCCCCAGTTTCCAATGACCCTCCCCGGTTGAGCCGGGGGCTTTCACATCAGACTTAAGGAACCACCTGCGCGCGCTTTACGCCCAATAATTCCGGACAACGCTTGCCACCTACGTATTACCGCGGCTGCTGGCACGTAGTTAGCCGTGGCTTTCTAACAAGGTACCGTCAAGGTAGCGCCAGTTACTACGCTACTTGTTCTTCCCTTGCAACAGAGTTTTACGAACCGAAATCCTTCTTCACTCACGCGGCGTTGCTCCATCAGACTTTCGTCCATTGTGGAAGATTCCCTACTGCTGCCTCCCGTAGGAGTCTGGGCCGTGTCTCAGTCCCAGTGTGGCCGATCACCCTCTCAGGTCGGCTACGCATCGTTGCCTTGGTGAGCCGTTACCTCACCAACTAGCTAATGCGCCGCGGGTCCATCTTATAGTGACAGCCGAAACCGTCTTTCAACTTTAAAACATGTGTTAAAAAGTATTATTCGGTATTAGCCCCGGTTTCCCGGAGTTATCCCAATCTATAAGGTAGGTTACCCACGTGTTACTCACCCGTCCGCCGCTAAAATTTTAAAGGTGCAAGCACCAATAAAATTTCCGCTCGACTTGCATGTATTAGGCACGCCGCCAGCGTTCGTCCTGAGCCAGGATCAAACTCTCCATAAAAGTAGTTTGAAAGCTCATTTGCTTTGCTAGCGATCCAACTTCGTTAGAAGTTGAAATCTATTGTTTGCTTCATTTAAGAAGCTTGTTTCATTAACGTTGCTTGTTCAGTTTTCAAGGTTCATTATGTTGTCTCGGTGACAACTTTTATATCTTATCATTATTCAATGTTGTTTGTCAACACTTTTAATGAAAAGTTTTTTGTTGTCGAAGTATTATGCTTTCATGCGACAACTTTTATTATTCTACAGCATCCTTAAACTTAAGTCAACATTTATTCGAAATTTGCTTTTCATAAGATGTTATCTTGTAAGGACTTTTAATATAATAACATTTGTATTTCTAATCGTCAACAATTTCTTTAATGTTTTTCTATTTTAATTTACACCTATTTAATCATGCAAAACTAATATAAAAAAAGAGGGTATTCCTTCTAATAAGAAAAGACCCCCTTAGCGATTAATTCATTCAATTTTTACCCTTGTGTAATAACACGTGAAATATAAAAGCTTCTATTAGAAGAAAGATCTACAATTTCTCCTGTACGCGTTAATTTCACAAGTGGACGTGTTGGTGAATATTTGTTGATGAACATTACTTCACCCAGTTCTAGATTGGATAACTCGATTTTTGTTCCTATTGGTAAATCAACGATAATATCCATTAAAGCTTGAACAACTTTAATATCAAATTTTCCAAACTCCTCTTCCTTAATCATCTCGATTACTTTAAAAGGAGACTGCATCGAACGATACATCCGTTCACTGGTCATCGCATGGAATACATCTGCTACCGCAATGATTTGAGCAAAGATCGAAATAGATCCGCTTCGATCACCTTTTGGATAGCCACTGCCATCCAGCCGTTCATGGTGCTGGTACACAGCTACTTTCATAATATCCTTTATAGCTGTTACATTTTTAATGAGTAAGTAACTATAGTAAGGATGTTTTCGTACTTCCCCAAATTCGGCTTCTGTTAAAGCGCTTTTCTTATCCCGAATACGTGAAGGAATTCTGGACATTCCACTATCTGCTAACATTCCGGCGATGGCCAGCTGAATCGTGTCCCCACGCTCGTATCCCATTTTCTTTGCAATGACTGCAGCTATTAAACCTGTAGCAATACTATGGTGGTATAAATAGTCCTTTGCATTCGAATAACTGTTCAGATCAAATATATATGATCGGTTCTCTAAAGCCATATCCATTAACGGAATTATGATATTTCTTACTTTTGTCAGGTCTACTCTTCCGCCGGCTTCCCAATTTGAAAATTCCTTTTTCAACAGTGCGATTCCATCAAGATAGGATCTTTCAAAACTTGTGGATTGCTGTATTGGTAAATCTATAGGAATAGGATTATCTAACTTTTCTTCAATTATCTCTGGTTCTTCAACTTCGATTTCATTATGTACTAATACCGTTTTTAAATTAAAAAGTTCAAATACGCGTAAATGTTCCGGCTTTACTTTTGTATTTTTATAGATAATCGGATATTGTGTATTGGCAAAAATATCTTCAGCAATTACTTTACCTAATCGCAATTCCTCAACTCTTATCAATATAGCTTCCAATTTCACAACCCCTTAAGCTCGTTATCGGTTATAAAGTAAGGATAAATTCACATTCATTGAATTACTCTTTCTAAATAACTACTAATTTTTTCATATTAACGTTAATTATAACGAATGGAAAATAAATTACAACCAAAAAAAGTAATCTAGATAGTCTAAACTAACTAGATTACTTTTCGAATTACTCTTCTATAGCTGAATTTGACTCTTCTTCAGTTTCAGAATCGATTTCTTCTTCATCCGGAGCATCATCTTCTTTTTTCACACGTGCAACAGTTGCTACATGTTCGCCTTCAGCAAGTCTGATTAAACGAACACCTTGTGTGCTACGGCCAATAACAGAAATATCATTTACGTCCATACGGATTAACATACCATTAATCGTAATCAGCATAATGTCCTCTGATCCATCCACAGCCTTTACCGCGCACATCTTACCGTTCTTATCAGTAATCTGCATCGTTTTCAGACCTAAACCGCCTCGGCTTTGCAAACGGTATTCGGATTCAGGTGTACGTTTACCGTAACCATTTTCTGTGACAACTAAAATTTCCTGACCTGGTTCAAGAATTTCCATTCCTACTACAAAGTCACCTTCACGAAGTTTAATACCGCGTACCCCGGCAGCTGAACGACCCATCGAACGGATATCGTCCTCTTTAAATCGTACTAACATACCATCGCTTGTACCGATAATAATTTCCTTTGTGCCATCTGTTAAGTGGACCGAAATTAAATCATCGTCTTCACGCAATGTAATGGCGATTAAACCATTCGTACGGATATTCGCAAACTGATCAACAGGTGTACGTTTCGTTACCCCTGTTTTTGTAGTAAAGATAAAGTAAGCATCTTCTTTGAATTCTGTTACGCGAATCATTGCCGTAACATGCTCACCTTTATCGATATTAAGCAAGTTTACAATCGGCAGTCCCTTCGCTTGGCGACCGAACTCCGGAATTTCATATCCTTTTGCACGGAATACTTTCCCTTTTGAAGTGAAGAAAAGAATTGTATCGTGTGTAGAAGTGAATAATAAATGTTCTACGAAATCATCTTCGTTCGTTCCCATACCTTGTACACCACGGCCGCCACGTTTTTGCGAGCGATATGTGTTCGCTGCCAAACGTTTAATATAACCGTTATGTGTTAATGTAAGTACCGAGTTTTCACGAGGAATTAAATCTTCGTCTTCGATCATTTCTAAGCCGCCAGCTGTAATTTCTGTACGGCGGTCATCACTGTAGCGCTCTTTAATATCCGTCATTTCTGTGCGGATAATTTCAATCACTTTCGCTTCGTCCGCTAAAATCGCTTTTAATTCATCGATTAACTTTAGAAGTTCCTGGTACTCAGCCTCAATTTTTTCGCGTTCCAATCCGCTTAAACGTACAAGACGCATATCTAAAATCGCTTGCGCCTGGCGTTCAGATAAATTAAAGCGCTCCATTAATTGTGGTCTTGCTTCTTCACCGCTGCGAGAAGCACGGATAATCGAAATAATTTCATCAATATGATCAAGCGCAATACGTAAACCTTCTAAAATATGTGCACGTTCTTCTGCTTTTCGAAGCTCGAATGCAGTACGACGTTTAATAACTACTTTCTGGTGTTCTAAGTAATGATAAAGCACTTCTTTTAGACTTAATACTTTTGGCTGTCCATCGACTAATGCAAGCATATTTACACCAAAGCTTGACTGCATCGCTGTTTGTTTAAACAAATTGTTCAGTACGACATTTGCATTTGCATCACGGCGTACTTCAATAACGATACGCATACCATTACGGTCAGATTCATCACGTAAATTAGTAATGCCATCAATTTTTTTATCGCGTACTAACTCGGCAATTTTTTCAATTAGCTTTGCTTTGTTAACTTGGTACGGTAATTCGTGCACTAAAATTGTCTCTTTACCGTTTGAAGCTTGTTCAATTTCCACTTTAGCACGAATTGTCAGTGAGCCACGACCCGATTCATAGGCACGGCGAATACCACTGCGTCCTAAAATAATTCCCCCTGTTGGGAAATCCGGACCTGGAATAATTTCCATTAGCTCTTCTGTCGTAATGCCTGGATTATCTGCTACTGCTAATACACCATCAATTGTTTCTCCAAGATGATGTGGCGGAATATTTGTAGCCATACCTACTGCGATACCAGAAGCACCATTCACCAATAGATTCGGATAGCGTGCCGGCAATACTAAAGGTTCGTTTTCACTGCCATCATAGTTTGGTCCATAATCAATTGTATCTTTGTTAATATCGCGCAGCATTTCCATCGCGATTTTTGACATACGTGATTCTGTATAACGCATTGCTGCAGCACCGTCGCCATCAACTGAACCAAAGTTACCATGGCCGTCCACTAGCATATAACGATAGCTGAAATCCTGCGCCATACGCACCATTGCATCATAAATCGATGAGTCACCGTGAGGGTGGTATTTACCCATTACGTCCCCAACGATACGGGCACTCTTTTTATATGGTTTATCTGAAGTATTTCCTAGCTCCTGCATACCATACAAAATACGGCGATGTACTGGTTTAAGTCCATCACGCACATCCGGTAAGGCACGCGAAACGATAACGCTCATCGCATAGCTTAGGAAAGATGATTTAATTTCTGTTGTAATATTTCTAGATTCAATATGTCCATGCTGAATGTCAGACAAAATGAGGACCTCCTTCCAATTGCACTAACTAATCAATTATGTCCAAGCATAATTGCATCCCTCTGCGGGTGTTTAAAACCCGCAGAAGGATGTTAAATATCCAAGTCTTGCACGTATACTGCATTTTCTTCGATAAAATCACGACGAGGTGCAACTTCATCACCCATTAAGTGATCGAAAATTTTATCCGCTTCAATTGCATCATCCAATTCTACTCGAATTAAAGTACGGTGCTCTGGATCCATTGTTGTATCCCATAATTGTGTTGCATTCATTTCCCCTAAACCTTTATAACGCTGTACATTAGGCTTCGGTAATTTTGGAAGACGGTTTAAAATATCTTCTAATTCCTGATCTGAGTAGCAGTATTCAACATGTTTCCCTTGTTTTACCTGATATAGAGGCGGCTTTGCTGCATATACATAACCCGCTTCGATTAATGGACGCATGAAACGGAAGAAGAATGTCAGCAATAGTACACGAATATGTGCACCATCGACATCAGCATCCGTCATAATGACAATTTTGTGATAACGTGCTTTTTCTAAATTAAACTCTTCCCCAATACCAGTACCGAATGCTGTAATCATTGCACGGATTTCGGCATTCGATAAAATACGGTCCAAGCGTGCTTTTTCAACGTTAAGAATTTTTCCGCGCAGTGGCAAGATCGCCTGGAAATGACGGTCACGGCCTGATTTAGCAGATCCACCGGCAGAGTCACCCTCTACGATATAAATCTCAGATTCAGCAGGGTTTGTCGAAGAACAGTCTGCTAATTTACCTGGTAAACTTGAAACTTCAAGTGCAGATTTACGACGTGTAAATTCACGAGCCTTTTTCGCTGCTACACGTGCACGTGCCGCCATTGTACCTTTTTCGATAACTTGGCGTGCAACCGATGGATTTTCAAGCAAGAAACGTTCAAATCCGTCTGAGAATAAAGCATTTGTAATCTGACTTACTTCAGAGTTTCCAAGTTTAGTTTTTGTTTGACCCTCAAATTGAGGTTCTGGATGTTTTATTGATACGATTGCCGTTAAACCTTCACGAACATCTTCACCAGTAAGATTGGCATCCGATTCTTTAATCAGGTTTGCTTTGCGGGCATAGTCGTTGATCACACGTGTTAAGGCAGTTTTAAAGCCTGATTCGTGCGTACCACCCTCATACGTATTGATGTTGTTGGCAAAAGACATAATATTGGAACTGAAGCCTGCATTATACTGCATCGCAATTTCAACCGTAATGCCTTCTTTTTCGCCCAACACATCAATCGGTACATGGATAGGTTCTTTATTTTCGTTTATATGCTCAACATATTCACGAATACCACCTTCGAAGTGGAATGTTTCAGAACGTTCTTGTCCTATGCGTTCATCAGCGATTGTAAGGCTGATGCCACGATTTAAGTAAGCCAATTCACGGATACGTGTCGCTAAAATATCGTATTCATAAACTGTTGTTTCTTTGAAAATCTCGCCATCTGCTTTAAATCGTGTTGTTGTACCTGTATGGTCTGTTTCACCAACAACTGTTAACTTTTGAACCGTTTGACCGCGTTCAAAAATGATTTCATGGATTTTACCATCGCGGTGTACTTGAACAATTGTCTGACTCGAGAGTGCGTTTACTACAGAGGCACCAACACCGTGAAGACCACCTGATACTTTGTAGCCTCCACCGCCGAATTTACCGCCTGCATGAAGTACTGTCATAATTACTTCAACAGCAGGCATACCCATTTTTTCCTGAATATCTACGGGAATACCACGACCGTTATCTTCTACGCGAATCCAATTGTCTTGTTCAATTGTCACTGTGATTCCTGTACAATAACCTGCTAAAGCCTCATCAATACTATTATCAACAATCTCCCAAACTAAATGGTGCAATCCTTTTGAACTTGTTGAACCAATATACATACCAGGACGTTTTCGAACAGCCTCTAATCCTTCTAATACCTGTATCTGATCCGCATCATAAGATTGCTGGACTTTATTATCTTCTAAAGCCACTATTGTTCACCTACTCTTTCATAACTATCAGTATGCTTCTTTTTTACGTATTTCAATGCACTATGGTTGTTCAATTGTTCCCTGTGTTACTTGGAACAATTTTGCGTGCTGTATTGTGTCATGGTGAATTCCTTCTACACTCGTTGTTGTAACGAATGTCTGGACTTCACCTTGAATTGTATTTAATAAATGTGATTGGCGATAATCGTCCAATTCAGATAAAACATCATCCAATAAAAGAATCGGCGTTTCTTTCGTTTCCTGTTTGATAAGTTCGATTTCGGCAAGTTTCAAAGATAATGCCGTTGTTCGCTGCTGGCCTTGTGAGCCGTAAACTTGAACATCGTAATCATTGACAAAAAACTGAAGGTCGTCCCGATGAGGGCCTATAAGTGTTACGCCTCTTTCAATTTCACGCTGCTTCACTTCTTCTAGTTTCTTCGTTAAGTAATCCGCCATTTCTTCGGCAGTCCAGCTTGCTTCCATCCCTGTTACAGGACGGTATTTTATAACAAGCTTTTCTAATCCGCGCGAAATACCGAAGTGAATCGGCTCAGCCCAATCTTGTAAAAGCTCGATAAACTGAAATCTTTTACGGATAATTTGAATTGCCGCCTGCACATATTGTTCTGTATAAATTTCAAACATCACATCGGATGCGAGTGATTGTTTTCCCGCATTCTTTTTTAGTAAATGATTACGTTGTTTCAAAATCTTTTGGAATGTTAGTAAATCATGTAAGTAAACAGGGGAAATTTGCCCGATTTCCATATCGATGAATCTTCGGCGAATTTGGGGGCTGCCCTTTACGATATTCAAATCTTCTGGTGCAAACATTACTACATTCATCTGTCCGATATAATTGCTTAGTTTCGTCTGTTCAAGATGATTGATTTTGCCCTTTTTGCCTTTTTTTGAAATCGTTAATTCGATAGGAACGCCACCGTAACGCTTATTTACCACACCTTCTATTTTACCATAATCCGCATCCCAACGTATTAATTCTTTATCGTTCGCGGTACGATGAGATTTGGCCATCGCTAGTACATAGATTGATTCCATTACATTTGTTTTTCCTTGAGCATTTTCCCCAATAAAAACATTAATTTTATCTGAAAAATCCAGTGTTAACGATTCGTAGTTACGATAATCTGTTAGCTGCAAGCGCTCGATGTTCATGAATTAATTTTCTCCGTTTTCAATAAATGCATCGACAATTTTATAGCGTCCTACTCCTGGAATATTAATCACATCTCCATGACGCAGTTTTTTCCCGCGGCGATCTTCGACTTCTCCATTTACATACACTTCATGTTCACTTAAAAACCACTTTGCCATACCGCCAGAGCTAATTGCATCTGTCATTTTCAGCGCTTGACCAAGCGTTATATATTCTGTATCAATTACTAATTCATTCAACGTAATTCATCCTCCACTTAAATAAAGTCTTATCATTCTATCATACCTAAAAACTGTCCATAAGTAAAAAAGGAACGGTCTCAATAACAAGTTAAGACCGTTCCTTTTAAAAAATTTATTGAATTTTAGTAAGTACGTACCGGTAAAATCAGCTGCAGTATTGCATCATCCGCTACTGATCGTAAGATGAACGGGCGCATTGCACCTGTAAATTCGATTACTACATCTTGTCCATCAATCGCTTTTAAGGCTTCCATCATATATTTCGCACTAAATGAAATCTTTAATGTTTCGCCTTCCAGACTTTCCACTTGGATCTGCTCTTCAACTTTACCAATCTCAGGTGAATTTGATGAAATTTCGACTGTTTGATTTTCCAATGTTTCAAAACGAACAACATTATTGCGGTCTTCACGTGCTAAAAGCGAAGCACGGTCAATTGCCTGCAATAAAGATTTGCCGTTAATCGTAATCATTGTTTTAAACTCTTCCGGAATTAGACGTGATGTATCCGGATAATTGCCTTCTAATAGACGAGAGAAGAACAGGACATCATCTGTTTTAAACAATACATGCTGGTTTGTCAGTACGATTTGAACAGGATTATTTGTGTCCTCTAAAATTTTGTTCAATTCATTTAAGCTTTTACCTGGAATTACTACTGAAGTAATATCATTTGGTAAATTTTCAAGATTCACTTTACGACGCGCTAAACGATGACTATCCGTTGCAACGCATATTAATGCATCGCCTTCTACTTTCCAGTTTACACCTGTCAACACCGGACGGCTTTCCGATGTCGCTACAGCAAAGACAGTTTCTCTAATAACTGATTTTAGTAAATCTGTTGGAATCGTAAATTGGCGGTCTGCAGCAATTTCAGGTAGCTGTGGATATTCTGTTGCATCTGAGCCAATAAGGTGGAACTCAGACTTACCTGAACGAATAATCGTTGCATATCCGTTTGTAATTTCGATTTCTACTTCATTAGTAGGCAATTTACGGATAATTTCATTGTACATACGAGCTTGCAGCACAATAGAACCTGTTTGTGTAATATCCATAATCTGTTCGCCATTTTCTTCTACAGGAATGAATGTCTGGATTGTAATGTCTGCATCACTACCAGTTAACGTCATACCTTCGTTTGTAACATCAATTTTAATCCCCGTTAAAATAGGGATCGTTGTTTTTGAACTTACAGCTTTCATTACATCGTTCAAACCTGCTAAAAGACGATCACGCAAAATAGTAAATTTCATTAGTTTACCTCTCTTATATAATTAATTATTTATTTAAAGATATTAATAGATATAGTAATAGGGCCTGTGAATTTGTGGATAACCCCTATTTTACACATATGGGGCGCACTATCCACATGTTGATAAGTTGTGTATAGACTTGTGCGGAAAGGAGAAAGTTATACACAGAGTTTATTTACCTAACATACTACGAATTTGTTTAATATCCTGCTGAAGCTGCTGATCTGTTTTAAGTAAAGAAGAGATCTTTTCATGGGCATGGATTACCGTAGTATGATCACGACCCCCAAATTCTTCGCCAATTTTCGGCAAAGAAAAGTCGGTCAATTCACGAGATAAGTACATTGCAACTTGTCTTGGGAAAGCAATGGATTTTGTACGGCGTTTTGCCGAAAAGTCTTCCAGTCGAATATTAAAATGCTCTCCGGTTGCTGTTTGAATATCCAAAATGGAAATCATGCGCGGTTTTGAGTTTGGCATAATATCTTTTAGAGCTTCGGCAGCAAGTTCAGGCGAAACATCCATATTTACCAAAGATGAATAGGCGACAACGCGGATCAGCGCCCCTTCAAGTTCACGAATATTCGTATCAACCTGATTGGCAATATAAAGCATGACTTCATTTGGAATATCGAGCCCATCTGCTTTTGCTTTTTTACGTAAAATCGCAATACGCGTTTCTAAATCAGGCGGTGCAATATCAGTAATCAGTCCCCATTCAAAGCGCGAACGCAAACGATCTTCTAAAGTTGGTATTTCCTTTGGAGGACGGTCACTTGAGATGACAATCTGCTTTGATTCTTCATGTAGTGTATTGAATGTATGGAAGAATTCCTCTTGTGTCGATTCCTTACCAGCCAAAAATTGAATATCATCTATTAGCAGTACATCAACATTTCGGTATTTATTTCGAAAATCGATTGTCTTATTATCACGAATTGAGTTAATGAACTCATTTGTGAACTTTTCAGATGATAAATAAACGACATTTGCTGTCGGATTGTGTTCTTTTACGTAATGTCCAATTGCGTGCATTAAGTGAGTTTTGCCTAATCCTACCCCCCCGTAAATAAAGAAAGGGTTGTAAGCTTTTGCAGGTGCTTCCGCTACAGCTAAGCTCGCTGCATGGGCAAAACGGTTACCGGAACCAATAACGAATGTATCAAATGTGTACTTTGGATTGAGCATACCTGGGGTAATGTCATGGTGTTCACTTGATTTTGCTTGAGTAATTGGGGGCGGTAATTCAAAGTCATCAGCGGCCTGATCTTTCTGGACCACGAAATTAATGACTAAATCCTCTCCTGTTAACTCGTTTAGTATTCCTGTAATCATATGGATGTAGTATTGTTCAAGCCAATCGCGGGCAAAAGAGTTAGGCGCGGAAATCGTCACCTTTGTGCCACTATGTGCAAGAAGTTTTGTTGATTTCAGCCAAGTATCAAAGCTCGGTTTCGAGATTTTCTGTTCAGCTTGGGCAAGGACGGCATTCCATAGGTTTTCTAAATGTTCCAA